>WGFD01000124.1 GCA_015492395.1 Deltaproteobacteria bacterium
GATCAAGCCATCACCATTAAAATCCCCCCATGACAATCCGTGAGACTTTCCGAGAGGATATGACAGACCGGCCTCGGCGGTCTTGTCGGCAAAGCGGATTTCCGTGGCATGCGCTTCAAAAGCAGGTAGCGGTAATATAAAGATGTAGATCGCCAGACACAGGGCATAACTTAATGGTAATGCATTATACAACAACCGGGAGATATTCATCTTTGTTCCTCCGTTTTCATAGTCGTGAGGCACACCGCTTCGAAATACAGAAGCTCTACTATGTAGCTTGCCGCCGGAAGCCTCACCCTCAAACCTGCACACTCCCCAGGAGATCTGTATAAAGCCTTTCTAGATCTTTGATATTCCTGTTTATATTAAAGATTGAGTCCACTCTGTCGAATGCCCTGCTTCCCATCCTTTGGATCAACTCAGGTGAACCTATCAATGATTTCACCTTTTCCGCAAACATCTCTGCATCTCCAAACGGAACAAGGAAACCAGTCTCATCGGGCACGACAGCCTCGTTCACACCTTCCACATCGAACGCGACGATAGGCTTTGACTTGGCCATGGCCTCCAGCACCGTGATGGAGAAGGCCTCTCCGCCGGAAGAAAAGACGAATAAGTCCATAATATCCAGGAGTTCATAAACGTCGCTTCTCTGTCCCAGAAGGCGGACATATCCACTCAGACCACTCGTCTCAATCAGTGATTCCACATGGGCACGTTGAGGACCATCCCCAACTATCAGAAGGATAAATCTGATGCCTTCGGCCTTCAGGAGCGATACGGCTTTTATCAGAAGAGGATACTGCTTTTCCGGAACCAGCCTCCCTACAGTCCCGAGCACAGGCATGCCGGGCTGGATACCAAGAGAGAGCCTCTTTTGGGCCTTATCGCAGGATATCCCGGCTATGGACTGCACATCGACACCGTTATATATCAGCGTTATCTTCTCCGGAGGGACCCTTTCTCTGACCTGTAGACTGTTCTCCATCCCCTTGGAGATGGCTATAAAGTGGTCGATGTACGGCGTCAGCAGGCGATTGAAAAAGACTACGCGACTCTTGCGCCTGACCGGCGAACCGATCGTAGTTCCGTGGTCGGTGTGTATCACCAGGGTATGCCGGGGCAATACCGAACAGAACTTTGCCAACGGATTCTGACCATGGATATTGACCACATCTATCCTGCGCCGCCGAATGATGGAGGCGAGCCGCCTTGCTTTCCACAGATCGAATCCATTCGCCATATCGATCTTTACGACCTCATACCCATCAGCAGCCATCTCATCCGAGACCGGACCGCTTTCAAACAGAATGCACACGATGATATCAAAACGTTTCCTGTCATGCCTGCGACATAGGGAAAGGACAAACTTCTCCGCGCCCCCTACGGTTCCAAGAGGCAATACATACAATATCTTGATCTTATCTCCCACGGGGCGGATCTTCAAAAGAAGAGGTAAGGGCTCGGCGCCACACCCCTTCTTTTCAGTATTAATGGATCCTCAATAGGATATTGCTCGGCTCCGGCATTGGTAGTGCAGGCGTATTCAAATCCTTCTTTCAGCAAGACAGCACTGATATCCTCCGTAAAGTCTTCAGACTTTCCATGTGGATACGCAAAAGTCGTGACAGGCTTTTGAATCCGGTCCTCTATGATCCTCTTCGATTGAGTAATCTCTCTCCGCGCTTCGGAATAAGATATGGAGCTCAACACAGGATGCGACATGGTGTGGCTGCCGAATGAAATCCCCTCCCTGGACATCTCCTTCACCTCATCCCACGACAGCATGGGCCTGTCACCGTCCCCGGGCCATGTCATTACTTTACACATATCTCCCATGGCATCTAGTATATCTTCCCGCGTCCTTGCCGCAAGCGGCTTCAGGTCCGCCGCAAGGTCACGCAATATGGTAGCGGCATCGAACTGCGGTTTGGATCTATGGAAGAGAGCTATCCTCTCTCCAATAACATCCGGCAGCCCGCCCCTCACAATATCCTTTCTTCCAGGAACCTTGGCGCCGTTATATAGTATCCATGACAACCTATCGTACCAAAGCAGCCGGCCTGTGCCTATGTAGTCCGTCGCCAGGAAGACCGTGGCCGGGACCCCGTACTTTTTTAGTACAGGAAAGGCGTATGTGTAGTTGTCCCTGTAACCGTCGTCGAAGGTAAGGATCACCAGATCCTTGCCATCTCCTCCCCTCTCCATCATCTTGAGGTCTTTCAGGTCTACAATCTCGTAGTGTCTCGATAAGAAACGGACTTGCCTCTCAAAGACATCAGGGGGAACAACGGTCTCAAAGAATGGCCGGGCCTCATAGTCTACCCTGTGGTACATCAAGATAAATATCCTGCACTTGCCGGAAATCCTACGCCAATATATCTTCACGAATGGGAGCCCACCATAAAAAAGGAGCGGGCGCAGATTATTCTTCATCCCTCCCATACACGAAACTACATGTAGCCCAGTGATTTCAACTGCTCAATGGCATACTCATCCATCTCGTTTCCATGTGATTCACCCTCGATCTTCTCCCTATTTGCATTATAGAATTCATCCATCCTCTTGTAGTACTTAGCGGCCTTTTCAATCAGGACGGAAAAGTTGTCATCGCCGGGGTAAAGATTGTTTGATTCCAATGGATCCTTTGCCAGATCGTAACACTCATGATCGCCCCTCGATGAATATATGAACTTGCGATCCCTCGTACGCACACTCAGGAGACGGCGGTCATATTCGCCTAGCCTCTCCCTGTGGTGTATCCGGTCCGGTCCGTAGACCTTTACAAGCTCCGTAACGGCGAGGTCCTCTTCACGCCTCGGAGGCGCACTCTCCAACATGTCGTTACCCATGATCTGATCCCATATATTGCGCTCTTTTATGCCTAACATGGACAGTATCGTCGGAAAGATATCTACATTCTGGACGACCTTCGGTATCCTCCCCCTGACTCCGGTCGTATCAGGATACTTTATGAGCAGTGGAATCTTGATAAGGGTGTCATACAGGCAGAAGTAGTGAAACATCAACCCGTGATCGCCGATATTGTCTCCATGATCGGACAGTACTATCAACAAGGTATCGTCGTAGATTCCATGCTTCCGCAGTAATCCGGCTATCCTTCTTATAAGGCGATCCACATAATAGATGGAGTTGTCATATGCCGACATGAGGATCCTGAAGTCATCGTCGGTCATACTGCACCTCTTCAGGAGGTACCTCAGATGATCATGGTTCACCAGAAGTTTCCTGATATTGTCTCTGACCGACAGGAACTTGAGTGAATGGTGCAACGGGGCGCGATAGGGAGAATGTGTTTCCAGAAGATGAAAGTACGCAAAGAAAGGCTTCTCCTCTTTTCTATGAAGTATCTTTGAAAAGCGGTTGACGAACTCGCCACCTCCCCTATCCATCAAGATATCATAAATCCTTGACATGATACTATAGATGTAACCCTTAACGGTATCGGACTCATCGGACTTTCCCTCCGGCGAACCCGTGCACCCTGGGGGACGAAGACGGTCGATAGATCTCTTAGATATAGCGCTCCCGATCCTTTTCATGAAATCATCCACTGCATGCCCGGAGTGGAAATTGTCGAAACCGTAATCGAGGCCTGAAAAACCGGATACATAGAAGTTCCTGACAAAGGCGTGGCAATCGTAGCCGTTCTCCTGCAACACCTTCGGCAGTACCGCGAGGGATTGATCGAGCTTATCTCCGTCGGCAACAAGGCCATGGCCGGACGTATACATACCCGTAAACAGGGACGCTATGGACGGCATGGTCCAGTAGCTGGAAGAAACGGCATTCTCATAAACGGCCAGGTCCCCCTCCATAGAGGAGAGAAAGGGCGTGGTGTTCCTTCCATAACCATAAATCGGGAGGTTCTGCGCCCTTACGGCGTCGAGGGTTATTATGACGATATTCGGCTTCAGCAAAGACTCTCTGTCGGACGGTTATAAATAAAAAATTATCTCTGGTGCACAGTAGAGAGTAGAGGAGATTCTTCAGTCACCGGGTCTGCAAAACTTTTCCCATATCTCTATGTATAAGGCGATAATCGCTGTCACCTAACATATAAAACCAGTTCTTCTCATCTTTCAGAAGTGCCAGCGGCATGTCTTTATCCTTATTAGGCACCACTATCAAGTAATGTGGGATAGGCCTCTTGATAAATCCCTTCTTCCTTAGAACAGGATATAAGCAGTGGTTATACGGTATCCAGCATATGATGCTCTCAGCGCCTTGATTGATGAGGTATCTGACAGCGGCCGACACAAGTTTTTCCATAATCCCGGGAGTATTTGGAATACAGACAATATCATCTATGATGCCGTATGCTATACCCTTATCTTTTTCAATACGAAAAACGATAAAACCTTTCAGCATCTCCTTCTTTCCGGTCGCATATACCCTGTACTTCACGGCAGGGCACTTGAAGTAACGCCAGTTGAGATACTTTGAATCCTTCGCCACCATTACCCTTGCCAATTTCGCCTTCTCCCAGAGGTCATCGAAATTCCCGTCGAAATTAGATATCTCATAGACATCCGCATCTCCGCTTGACAACCTCTCCTCCCTCCACTTGAGATACCTTCTTATATTTCTTCCAAGAACCGGCATGCCGGGGATCTTTACTTTTCTGTCAAGGTACTGCGTAGGATCTATGACCTTCACAACCCTGCCTATAGGAGCGACCAGACTAAACCCAAGCGTTTTTATCGATATATCTTTCGTAGCCTCTATAGAGAATCCGAGACCAAAGGCCAGATTACGGCATTCTCCCTCCCTTTTAACCATCCTTCCCAGGTGAAAGAAAGTTCCTCCCTTCCGGTAATTCTCAAGGATATCACTATCAACCTGGTGGGCCGCCATCACATCATCGGAATCAACCCTGAACCTAAGAGGAACGAATCCTATCCTTCCGACTATCCTTTCACCATCAAGCGCAAGCGCAATACAAGGAGGGCCGGAAGGGTTCTCAAAATATTTCCATTTCCAGAATGCCGGATCGATAAAAGATCCGCTCACCTCTTGATAAAACCGCGCCAGTCCTTCCTCGTCCCCTTCAACGCACAACCTGTAAGTCAATGCCATGGGATATTCACACCAATCAAGTATTTTCTTAGATACGGACTATGTCGGCAATGATTAACAAGGACATCCTTATTGGCGCCTATATCTTGTGAGAATAATTGAAGCATTAGCCCCTCCGAAACCGAAAGAATTAGTCATAACCGTATTTACAGCGCTTCTTCTCCCTTTATTCGGGACGTAATCCAGGTCACACTCGGGATCCGGAGCTTCATAGTTTATTGTAGGCGGAAGGAATTGATTTTCTATGGCCAAAATAGAGGCAATCGACTCTACAGTACCGGCGGCGCCAAGGAGATGTCCTATCATTGATTTGGTGGAACTTACCGGTATAGAGTATGCCATACTCCCAAAGACATTCTTGATTGCTTCGGTTTCTCCCTTATCGTTTATCGGGGTGGCAGTGCCATGAGCATTAATATAATCAACTTCTTCATTTGAAATATTACCGCTTTCTAAAGCGCCCTTCATAGCCTCGGCTTGCCCACGTGCATTAGGGAAGGTCAGGTGATAGGCATCTGAGTTGGACCAATATCCAACGACTTCACAATAGATATTTGAATCCCGTTCCATGGCATGTTCCAGGCTTTCCAGTATGACCACCCCGGCACCTTCACCCAATACCGGGCCATCCCTATCCTTACTGAAGGGACGGACGGCCTGCTCTGGAATGTCATTCCTGGTCGATAATGCCCTCAACTTGCACCACCCACACAGCATGGCGGGGGTAATAGGCGCTTCAGACGCCCCGGCAACTATTACGTCTGCATACCCATGTTTGATCAAGCGATATCCTTCTCCTACGGAAACAGCTCCGGATGAACAGGTATTGGTAATAGAGTAGTTAAGTCCCGTAATGCCGTATTCGATCGCAATGTTTGTAGCAGGCGCAACACCCATTGCCTTGGGAAGAGTCATAGGATCGATAGCTCTCGGCCCCTTCGAGAAGAATTTCCTATACTGTTCCTCACGGGTATTTATTCCACCTTCGCTTGAACCCCAAATAACACCGATACGATTCTTGTTACTATCATTTAATGCAAATTTGCTGTCCTCGAAGGCCTCTTTAGTCGCAACCATCGCAAGTTGACTGAAACGATCCATCACATATACCTTTTGGAGACTCAGATACTTTGAAGGATCAAACCCTTTTATCTGGGCGGCGATCTTTGTGCGGTATGGACTTGTATCGAATCCTTCTATGAGCCTTACACCCGACACCCCCCTTTCCAGCGAATTCCAGAAGGCATCCTTCCCAATTCCTATGGGACTCACGACTCCTATACCTGTTATAACAACTCTGCGGTCCAAGGCACATTCTCCTCTATCTCAATCTTTCCATTTCTTAACTAGTAATACTGCATTGGTCCCGCCAAATCCGAAAGAACTCGACATGGCGATGCTCAACTCGGCCCTTCTGCCGACATTCGGCACATAATCAAGATCACACTCCGGATCGGGAATTTCATAATTTATTGTCGGTGGGATAAAACCATTCCTCATGGCAAGTATAGATGCAATCAACTCAATAGCTCCAGAGGCCCCGAGGGAGTGACCTATCATGGATTTAGTCGAACTTATCGGAATAGAATAAGCTCGTTTACCAAAGACAGTCTTTATTGTCTCCGTCTCCACCTTGTCATTCGCCGTGGTTGCAGTGCCGTGGGCATTGATGTAGTCAATATCATCCGGATTAACCCCCGCATCTGCCAATGTAAGCTCTATCGCCCTTATCTCCTGCTCTTTATTCGGATAGGTAAGGTGGAAAGCGTCACTGGTAGAACCATAACCGATGATCTCTCCGTAGATTCCGGCTGATCTGGCGACGGCACTATCCAGGCTCTCGAGAATCAGCATTCCCGACCCTTCAGCCATGACCAACCCGTCTCTATCCTTGCTGAAAGGCTTGCATGCCCTTTCAGGTTCTCCATTATTTGTAGACATCGCCCTGAGCTTATTCCATGCGGAGAAGCATACTGGGGAGATAGGCGCGTCCGACCCCCCGGCGACCATAATCTCGCCATACCCATTCTTGATCCTTTGATAGGCCTCGCCTATGGCGTTTGTAGCGGATGCGCACGCCGTAGATATGCCGAAACTTGTTCCTGTGAAACCAAAGTGCATACATATATTGCTTGCCCCCGCATTAAACATGACAAGAGGCACAGTCAAAGGGTTAACATAACGGTGTCCTCTGACAAAAAGATCTTTAGCGGCGATCTCATGAGATATGATGCCTGCGACAGCGGACCCAAGTATCACGCCGACCTTTTCCTTAATGCCATCGTCAATCTTCAAATTACTGTCTTGAAGGGCCAAGGACGTAGCGGCGATCGCCAACTGAGTAAAGCGGTCCATCCTTTTGATCTCTTTCGGCTCCAAATACTTTTCAGGGTCGAAGTCTTCTATCTGACCAGCGATCTTAGTTCTGGATGCCGAGGTGTCGATACTTGTTACCAACCTTACTCCGGATACTCCATTCGCGACGGAATCCCAGAAGGTCTCCATATCCGAACCAACAGGAGTAATTAAGCCCATCCCAGTCACGACAACTCTTCTTCTATTCTTTTCAGACATCACGGTTGGCGATCCATACAACTTCTGACAACATCAACAGCCGCACCGAAGGAGCTTATCTTGATGGCCTCCTCATCCGGGATATCTATGTCAAATTCCTGTTCCAGGGCCGATAGGATGCCGAGGGCGGATAGAGAATCCCCCCCCAAGTCCGCTATAGTGGTTTCTCTAGCAATCTCCCTGTCTTTTACCTGCAAAACATTCTCTATAACCCCTCTCACTTTCTGTTCGATCTCATCAAGTCTCTCTTCCATTTTTCCTCCATTTCCATATGTTATCTTAAAAAAGACCTCCGTCTACTCTTATTACCTGCCCTGTTAGATAGTTTGATAAATTGGAAGCAAGGAATAAAACGACGTCAGATACCTCTTCAGCCTTACCGAACCTTCTTAAAGGAATATACTCCAAATAGCGATTGAGCATCTCTTTCGGAATTCCGGTCAGCATATCCGTCTCTATATAACCCGGCGCCACCGCATTCACGTTGACTCCGAAGGGAGCCAGTTCCCTGGAAAGAGACTTCGTGAATCCTATTATCCCACCTTTGGATGCCGTATAGTTTGTCTGCCCCGGAGATCCAACGATACCGCTCAGGGAAGCCATATTCACGATCCTTCCGCTTCTTCTCCTCATCATCGAGAAAGCGACATGTTTTGTAACATTAAATACGCCGAGAAGGTTCGTATTTATAACATCTACCCAGTCATCTGGCTCCATATTGATAAGAAACTTATCTCGAATAATACCTGCGTTGTTGACAAGTATATCTATCGGTCCCAGGGTGTCGCGCACGGTCTTTACCATCGCTTCAGCAGCCTTATAACCGGACACGGAACACTGTATCCTTACCGCCTTTCTCCCGAGTTCCCTTATAGCCTCCTCTATCTTTTTAGCTGTTTCGTCACTGGAAAGATAGTTGATTGCAATATCGGCGCCGTTTCTCGCCAATGTCAAGGCTATTTCACGGCCTATACCGCGAGAAGCGCCTGTCACCAATGCCACTTTGCCTTTTAATCCAAGCTCCATAGGCCTCCCCATATCAGCACTCATGCCAAATGCCGTTATCAAGATAGACCGAATACCCCGCCTCGCTTAACTGTACTTCGGACACTTCACACAACACGCAGGCATACCGGTCTTCAGTTCATGGCGGAACTTCCTGTAAGGCTCGCCATTCCATATATCACCAAAATCACTCTCAAATATATTACCGAAATATGCACTCTCATCATAAAAGCTGTAACAACACGGATTTATCCATCCAGTTGAGTTAACGTAGGTTGTTTTCCATGGATCGACGCACGTCCTCTTACTCCGTTTGTTAGTAATCCTGCCGGACATATCTCCAAAAGAAAGAATGAAATTCTTGGAGTCAGCTTCTTGTTTATATCTCTTTAACATTTCTATATCTTCCAACGAAAGAGGACTTCCTTCCGTCTGTTGATCTTCCAGGAAGCGATGTAGATTCAAACCGTTGCCACCAAGATCTTTTACGATCTCTATCAGTAGAGGTATTTCATGAACATTCTCATGCATCGCAACCATAAAAACGGAAAGGCCGGGGCTTTTTTTTCCCATCTCGTCCCTTATTTCAATAAAACTGCGGATATTATCGCACAAATCAGAGAACTTTGCCCCGACTCTGATCCTTTCATACGTCTCCGGTTTGCCGCCATCAATCGAAACATTGATATTTATCAGACCATCGGCTTTAAGAAGTTCCTCAGCCTTTTCCGGCGTTAGCAGGGCGGCGTTGGTGAAAAAAGCGGTCTTGATTCCCTTGCTATAGGCATACCTAATCATATCCGCTATATTAGGATTCATCAGGGGTTCGCCGACACCATTTATCAGCGCAAATTGAATATGAGGCAGTTTGTCCAATATCACCTTGAATTCCTTCATCGTTAATATCTTGCGCGGATTCCGGCTCTTCCATGATGCTACGGAGTGCGCGCACATCCTGCACTTCAAGTTGCACACATTCGTGGTCTCTATCTGTGCCGTGATCGGATAGCTTCTGACATAGGAAGGCAGCCTCTTCAAGGTATAGAACTTCGTCAACGGCAGGTTGATCAAACTTCCAACGCCCTGTTTCCTGACAAGCTCCCCACATCGCTTCGCTTTACTGCTCAAACTCATCTTACCTCTCCTGCTCATCCGCTCTTCTGCAGGTACTGTATCCTATATGCTCTCATTCCTCTTCTGCTCAAGAAGCAGATTTCTTAGAAGTACGAGGACTGATGTATTGATCCCCGCAGCCAAATACAGGAGAACGATCTTCAATTTCACAGCTCCCAGGAAATGGCGGACATTGGATAATGTCCGCAAGGACCTTGGTATTGTATTTGTAGCGTGCCTCTTCTTGATCCACTCCTCACACCGTCTCAACGTATTATAATTGGCAATATATCTTTCGGGTGGCGGCATGAGCTTTCTGGAGTTGGATGTTATTTCCAAGTTCCTTAACCCTAAGAAGAGGCAAATATTTCGTATCTCTCCGGTGAAATCATCACACAGCTTTTCATGTCGAACCGTATAAGTCTCGTGGGTTTCGGTCAATCCCGAAGTGATTTCACTCACTCGCAGGCAGTCCATGGCGTACAATACGAAACGCAACGGATTTAAGTAAATTCTTTTCAACCTCCGGGAGTCCGCCCCATTGTCCCATGAATGGTATATCCTGGTCCTCTTTGCGCTGATCCCGGACCCATACTGTGCGACAATGTCCTCCCTATCCAAGAGTATGATCTTCATCTTCGGCAAGTCCCTGCGGAGCGTATCCACAACCATCCTGGCCGCATTTGGTGAGGTCGTACTGCATGCCTTTGCGCCGCAATGTGTCACTCCGCTCTTCTCCCCCCGCATCGTAATTGCATTAAAGATGGCCTGTCTCCCCGACATACGCTCCTCTTCTGTCTCGTTTCCAAACGTGAAAGTCCGAATACCAAGGTCAAAGAATGGACTTATCGTCAATTCATCCGTCAAGACGGATACGTTTGGATGCTGCATCAACGCCTTATGGATGGCGGTTGTGCCGCTTCTCTGAATCCCTAATATCAAGTATTGTATCATTGTGAATATATCTAAGTCAGCGCCAAGACGCCAATTCTCGGTCCAGCAACATTGAGAGTTTTTTCTTGTCTTCCGCAAAGAGCTGATTCAGCCGGGACCTGGTAGCAGGAGCGATCTTCCTTGAGTCATCGTTATGGGCCATATTATATTGCCTGATCTTGTCTATCAGTCCCGTTTTTTTAAGACCTTCGGCAAGCGAGTAAAGGCCGGCCTTTCTTATGGCGCTCCTCGTTATCACCATACCCATCTCCACAAACCTTACCTTGGGATTCACGGTAGAGTGTACCCTCCGGTTCACCGTTGAGGGCATAAAAGAGGCATCTATCTCCAGGAACTCATATATGGTTTCAAGAAATGACTTCGCATCCTTCGTTAAATCTTCATAGACCAGGACCAATATCCGGCGCCGATCGAAGTACTCTAAATACCTGCTGATATGTTTATAATAATACGCGCCTTCAAGAATATGCGGCTTCTCATTCAATGCCTCCTCAAACGTGTTATTATACATATTCCTGTTTACTATGTAAAGATATCTTGAGTAGACCTGCTCCACAGGATTCCTGAGAGATATGATCAACTTAACATCGGGAAGAAGCTCCTTGATCCTCCCGGGGGCCAGACCATTAGCCAAATAAGATGGTGAAAATTCTCCAACAAGGCTCCCGGCAGGACATTTGTCGAAAAATTTTTCATACCACTCCACTCCCTTATCATAATAAGTGTTAAAAAAATTTATCTCCTTCTCCTTGGACATGCATATCCGCGGATGGTTCTTCAACATTTCATATATCCACGTCGTGCCGCTCCTTGGAGCCCCAATGCCGATAAAGTCAGGTAGCAATACTCCTCCTTATCCCTGTTTTATATCCTTTCAAACCACCTTATGGCAAAAATACAAAAACTCATGCCTTGAAACAAACCATTCTCAATTAATCATCCAACACCAGGTTGAAATCTCTGACGCCTTTTTTGAGCAACTCGATTCTAAAGATTCTAGGTTTGCCGTCTTCCGGAATAAGCGTGATCTTGTAGGCACCAAAAAAACCTTTAAATTCTACCTTTCCTTCGTCCGAGGAAACTGCTTGAGTCTTGGTCCACCACTTATTGCGTATCAAGTCCTTTAACGCGAAGTAAGCCGGCTTCGGAGTCATGTCCTTTCTTAATAAACCTGCGGGCGCGTTTTTCCAGGCCGCAAGATCGGTCAAGTTCCACCACATGATTCCTTCTACTGCCGGATGGCTGAAAAGGGTGGTGTAGAGATTAACTACGTACTCCGCCTGAATGCGCTCTCCCTTTAGGGTAGTCCTTTTGCCAAAATTCTTGCCGGCATTAGGTGTCCCGCTAAGAACCGTAACTTCCGTAAAATGAATCGGTACGCCGAATCTCGAATAACCTTCGCAAACCTTCCAGACCGAGTCCAATGTCCACAGTTTTTTGTGCATATGACTCTGTATCCCGATGATGTCATACAGGGGTCTGCCTTTGGAGTCCTTCAGACTATCAAGGAGTTCAGGAAATCCGTATTTCTCTCGAATAGATACCTCGTTTATCATTAACTTAGCGGCAGGATAAGCCTCCCTGGCCACTTCGAAGACCCTTGAGTAGAAGGCCTCCTTCCCGATCTTCTTTATACACCTTGTCATCTTATTCTTCTTGAATATGGGGCGAAACGGGTTGGAAGGTTCGTTGAGCAAAAGATAATAGTCATACCTATCCTTATAGTAACCAATAAAATCCCTGACCCGCTTCTCAACCGCTTTGCTGAGCTTGCCACAGTCCCTGGGCACCCATTCCGGCGACCTGTTATTCCAGACCAGTTGATGCGCCAAGACCTTGCTTCCGTTCTCATGAAACCACTTAAGCTCACTATCGTACAGTGCATAGTCTATATCGCCTTTTTTGCTTTCATACAATCTCCAGCCCACCGGCAGGGACGTATAGTTTGCAAATTCGAAGAATCTCCTTCTATATTCTTCCACTTGCCGGTCGTCAATCTTATACTTCTTTAGCCAGTGTTTGGGAATTTCAAGCCCATACTTTTTTGAATAGATCAGCCCATTGACAACAATGCTGGTATTGAGCCCAAAGAGGAACTCATGTCCTTCCTGCTCCACTTCAACCCTTGCGCCTGAAACAGGGCGCCCATCCCTCGTTAGAAATCTCAGCGTGGCAGTCGTCTTACGATACTTTTCTATCCTCTTATCGGCGCCAGCAAGGATTTCAACCTCCTCGGGTTTAAGTTGTGCCAAGACATTACCAGTCCCCAAACCCGCAACGGCATCAACAGATAGCAGGCACGGCATAGCTTGTGACAAAAGTGTGATCGCCACCACCAAAAGACTTATTCTGGAAGCCTTAGAGAGTATGGTTTTCATGTATGCCATGGTAAGATATTAAATTATCAACACCCTGTCGCTTAAGATTTGAAGAGCCCTGCAACAAGCTGCAGGGAATGCCTGCCTGTCAATCCTGGCAGACAGGCGCTCGCGGTTCATGTTCAAAATTTAAATTAATATCGCCCGTCATTGCTTAAGGTAAGCATTTAGTGCATTTTGGTAAACGCCATTGGTCAACCCGGCTATACGCCGCCAACTCAAGGCGGTATTAGCCACCTCATACGCCGCCTTGCCCATAGATATGCTTTTCTCAGTATTCTCCAATATACTTATTATGGCTTCAGCCAGTCCCTCCTGATCTCCAGGTGAAATAATTATACCGGTCTTCCCATCTTCCACAACTTCTGCAAGGCTTCCTACGTCCGTAACTATGACAGGTTTGGCGAAGGCAAAGGCCATGGCGACAACACCGCTTTGGCTACCCTCGATATAGGGAAGAACCACCACTGACGACCTTTCGAATAGCACAGCTATCTCCTCGTTGGGGATATACCGATCGTGTATCTCGAAATGTGGATTATTATCTATGAACTTTTTGTTTAAAGTCAGATCTTGCCCCCGGCCTGCCACTATTATCTTGAAATCTCGTACCTTTCGCCTGATTATGCGCTCCGCTTCAATCAAATACCTCAGCCCTTTATACTTTTCCATCCTGCCGAAAAACAGAATGGCACGCTCTCCCTCCATATCAACTTTACTGGAGCCGGCATTCTTGAAGGAGAAGAGGCATCCATGTGGTATCACAAAAATATCGTCCGGATTTCGTTTAGTGTTTGTCACTAAGGCATTCTTGAGAGTATGGCCGTGCACTATGATCTTTTCGTAAAATCGTTTGCGTATAAAGTCGCCGAATGCTATTAAGTAGTTGTTCCTTTCTGTTCCAGGATGGGGTTCGACATCATGTATGGTAGCCACAACAGGGATGAAGATAGAGAATGGAATCAGTACAAGTGGCGAAAAATCTCTGGATTCTTGATAGTGGACAACATCAGGCCTGAAGTCGAACAATACCTTTATAATCGCAATAAAGTTCTTTATTATTAAAGGGTTTTTCCCGGAATATCTTTCAAGTAGCGTATATGAGACTTTACCGCCCAAGAGATTGTCCAAGCTCTGTTTAACCGTGGAGGACACCTTGGGCTTCGAAAGTATGAGATGTACCGTATTCTCACTGCTTAAAGCCCTGGCCAACTCTACCGCATACTCTACAAAATGCAAGGAGACAAGAAGTATTTTCATCCCTTTCAAATGCTAAAGATACCCCAGACTTCTTAGCTTCTCCTCCATCTCCTCATCTTCCCGGTTATCGACGTGGAAGTCTTCCGGCTCGACATTATGATCCCACTCAACATACTCAACCGGTTGCCGTCTCAGGACTTCCCCCTTAAAGATATCCTTCAGCAACACTCCATCCATATCTTTAGGGATTGGAAGTCCCGTCGCATAAAGCACCGTCGGAGCCACGTCAATGATCTCGGCGCCCTTTATTTCTCCCGGCTTTATTTTCGGCCCATGCGCGATAAATATTCCGTCCATCAAGTGCATTCCTGATTTCTTGGAGAGAAGAAAACGGGGAACCGGTGATATTACCCGGCCATACAACTCCCTTCCACTCTCGTATCCGGGATTCAATCTATAGATGATATCAGGGAAGTTGCTGACAAAAGCGCCACGATACACATCTTCCCGCCGTACAGCCTCTTCCACCACCTTCTCTCCTGTCTTATCATCAATACATTCCAATAGATCTCTAATAATATCATCTATCAATCGATTATACTCCCTCCCAGGCTCGATAATACCTTTCGGCTGTCTTCCCTTGAGGTTTATTGTTATTCCTCCGGTAGGGTACGAGAGAGGATGAAAAAACGCCTTGGTTGCATCCCAATTAAAGGCAGCACCGCTGCCACCACCCAAGTGCTTGGACTTCCTTCTTATCTTGGGGAGCATGGAGGATCTCTTTTTGTTCTTGGGAGTTAAAACCTTCAGTAGATTGAAGTATGTAAGTCTAAGTACCTCCCTCTTCAAGGCCTTGTTAGTCCTTACCCCCAAGTACCCCTTCTTTTTGAGCCATAAATTCACATTGAAATAGTGAAAAGCACGTCGGCCGGCGCCATGATCGGAAAGGATAAAGATATTAACTCCATTCCCATATCTATCGAGAAACTTGGAGATCTCTTCATCTGCCAACCTGTAGTTCCTATAGATGGAGTCCCTGAATTTTGCTCTATCTTTGTCGGACACGCCAGGATAATCGGGATCATGGTATTTCCAATAGTCATGCTGGGATCGATCTATGCCACCAAAAACCACGGCAAA
This sequence comes from Deltaproteobacteria bacterium, assembly GCA_015492395.1. Taxonomy (GTDB): domain Bacteria; phylum Desulfobacterota; class GWC2-55-46; order S146-70; family S146-70; genus S146-70. The sequence continues at coordinate 15,465 of WGFD01000124.1, forward strand.
ACAGCCAAATTCATATCGATCCAGCAAATCGAATGTCAAATCAGCCCGGAGTTTATCCCTGTATAAACAATCCTCTATGATCTGCTCTTCCGTGGCGGTCTTGTAGTATTGAGAGCTGAAATTCAACGGCTCGTCAATATTAATGGATATATCTTTTGAAATAGCATAAATCTTGTCGTTATCGGGACACGGATAGCCAGATATCATTATACCGTTGATGCTCCATGGGGGATAAGTAACCGGCACGGTGATCACGCCTACCTTCATTTTATTACCGCTCATGAAGTCGAAGAACGTTTTCCCTGCAAAGCTTTTGGTCGTTACAATCTTCTCTTCCTCGTTCGCATTCATTCCAACACTTATGAAGTCAAGGATGCCGTGTTTGCCGGGATTGCAGCCCGTCATGAATGAGGTCCATGCCGCGGCGGTTATGGGAGGAATCGTCGACCTCAGTCGTCCCCACGCGCCTTCCTCCAATAATCGCGTGAAGGCAGGCAATCTTCCCTCTTTAATAAAAGGCAACATGAGGTCGAATGTCGCCCCATCCAAACCGATAACGAGCGTTTTTAAACTAGTGCCACTCTTTGTATCACTCTTCATA
>WGFD01000125.1 GCA_015492395.1 Deltaproteobacteria bacterium
GACCACGCTCTTCAGACTGTTGACTGGGGAGGAGCCTGTCGATGGTGGTACCGTTGTCTTTCCCAGGAACTACTCCGTAGGCTACCTCAGCCAGCACCTCGATCTTCAGGGACGGACAGTCCTGGAAGAGGCATGCCGCGGCCTGAAGGGAGACAGGGAGGATGATGTCTGGCGGGCGAAGAAGGTCCTTGCCGGCCTGGGTTTTTCGAAGGAAGACCTCGGGAGGAGTCCCCTGGAGTTTTCCGGTGGCTACCAGGGGAGGTTGAGCCTCGCCAAGGTGCTCCTCGAAGAACCTGACCTTCTGCTTCTGGATGAACCGACAAACTTTCTCGATATCCTGTCAATACGCTGGCTTGAAGGATTTCTGGCCGCATGGAAAGGCGAGCTGATAGTCATCAGCCACGACCGGCACTTCATGGACAGTATCGTGACACACATCATAGGGATACACAGGTCGAAGGTAAGGAAGATAAAGGGCACGACCGGCAAATACTATGCCCGGATAGAGGAAGAGGAGGTCCTGTACGAGAAGAGGCGGCTCAATGAGGCGAAGAGGAGGAGACAGGCTGAGCAGTTTATACGGCGTTTCCGCGCAAAGGCCAGACAGGCGAGCCTGGCTCAGTCCCGCATGAAGACGCTTGAAAAGCAGGGGAGGTTGGAGAAGCTGGAAGAGATCAAGAGACCACATTTTTCATTTAAGAGTGATCCCTTGCCGGTAAAGGTTATAATAAGAGCGGATAACATCTCCTTTTCCTACGACGCTGGTGGGCCCAGGCTCATTGACGCCCTCTCCTTTTCTATAGAAAGCAGGGACAGGATCTGCATAATCGGCCGTAACGGCAGTGGAAAGACGACGCTGCTGAGACTTATAGCAGGTGATCTGGAGCCTCTTGATGGGTGTATGACCGTTCACCCCAAGGCTCAAAGAGGCTACTTCGAGCAGATCAACACGGTGTCTCTTGGCGATTCTATGACCGTCGAAGAGGAGGTGATGGCATCCCATCCCAGTGGTGACAGGAAGGAGTCCAGAGATGCCTGTGGGGCGATGATGTTTTCCGGTGATGATGCAGCGAAGAGGATAGGTGTCCTGTCCGGTGGCGAGAAATGCAGGGTGCTTCTCGCTAAACTTCTGGTTACACCGTTGAATCTGCTGCTCCTGGATGAGCCTACATACCACCTCGATATGGAGTCATGCGGGGCGTTGGCCGAGGCGGCGGCATCATTTGACGGGGCCGTTGTCATGGTGACCCATGATGAGGGTATCCTCAGCCGCCTGGCGACAAAGCTTATAGTCTTCAGCGGTGAAGATGTCTCTGTCTTCCCGGGCACTTATGACGAATTCCTCCAGCAGGTGGGTTGGGGAGACGGTGGTCATGGGAGTTCGGTCTCTGTGATGAGAGGGGAGGGTGCCGGAAAGAGGATAGGGCGTAAGGAGTTGAAAAAGAGGAGGGCGGATCTTATTGCCAGGCGCTCCAAGGTGCTTACCCCATTGAGAAAAGAGGTTGACAGGATAGAGGGTGAGATAGAAGGGCTGGAAGATGAACTCTCCAACGAGAATGAACTTCTAGTCAAGGCGTCGGAAGAGCAGGAGGTGGAGGCCATTGTTCGTCATTCGTTGTCTCTCAAGAGATTACAGGATGAGATAGCGGCGCGGTATGACGCCCTCGAGGAGGTCTTGGCCTGTCTTGAAGGGGAGCAGAAGGCCTTCGCCGAAGAGGAGAGGATGCTTTTTGGAAGAGAGAAGGTTGATGAATAGGATTTCTTTAAGTTCCGGGTCGGCCGTTATTGAGATAGAGGGTGTCGGGCCGGTACTCTTTGAGCGGAGCCGCCGCGCCAGGCGGCTCAATATCTCGATCCATCCCTTCAGGGGAGTGAGGGTTGCCGTTCCCTATGGTCTTTCCCTTCAGCGGGGAAGGGAGTTTGTCCGCCGTAAGGCGGGTTGGATACGAGGACATATCGCTAAGATCGAACGGGAGATGGAGAGGCGCAAGGCCATTATGGCCGATCTTGTCCCGGTCGACGCGGAGGAGGCTAAAAAGCGGTTGATCGCGCGACTGGACGAACTTGCCTGCAGGCACGGTTTCAGCTACAACCGTGTCTTTATCCGGAACCAGAGAACGAGATGGGGAAGCTGTTCACCAATGAATAACATCAGCCTCAATATTAAGCTCGCTTCCCTTCCACAGGATCTTGCAGACTACGTCATACTGCACGAACTCGTTCATACACGTATCAGAAGTCATGACCGGCAGTTCTGGAAGGAACTGGACAGGTTGACCGGTGGCGCGAAGGCCGCCGACATGCGGCTTGAGTTATACAGGTTGCTACTCATATGAACATGCATCGCGAGCGCCTGTCTGCGCGCGGGTCGCCCGCACAGGCGGGCATTCCACGCGGCTTGCCGCATGGAGC
>WGFD01000126.1 GCA_015492395.1 Deltaproteobacteria bacterium
ATATGGTATCAAGTCAACTAAGAACATCACAATAATCCCTGCTAATGGAACTGGACCATGCCGGTCATCTTACTTCTTGTTGTGGGATGAAGTACAACAGACGAGAGGTAAATAGCACTCATGGCTCCAGGAGGAATAGAGGCTCGCCATACTCTACGGGTTGTCCATTATCCACAAGGATGGAGACTATCTTCCCGCCATACTCCGACTCGACTTCATTCATCAGCTTCATGGCCTCTATGATACAGAGAACCTGCCCTTTTTCAACGACGCTTCCCATCTCTACAAACGGCTGCGCTTCAGGGGAAGGCGCCCTGTAAAATGTGCCGACCATGGGGGATACAACAGTGTGCAGGTTCTTCTTCGTCTCGACCTTCTCCTTCTCCACTCCAGGAGATGTTACCTGGCGTACGCCTGACTGTACCACATCCACATCAGGTCGCTGTGGCACCCCCCTCTTCAACCTTACCTTAAGATCAGGCTGTTCCAGCTCAAACTCAACTATATCGGTGTTCTTCAGAAATCTGTATAGTTCCTTTATCTCTTTCAAACTCATACTACCTCCCGAATGTATACATTTATAGTACCATTCCGCACTGGGGATGTTAAGAAAACAATTGACACGCCCCTTCCTTACCGGTCTTTGTAAGAACCCTGCGCCCTGCAGACGTTACGAGCACGACATCCTCAATCCTTACGCCGCCGAGACCTGGCACATATATGCCCGGTTCAACCGTAAAGACCATCCCCTCTTCGAGTACATCGCCGCTCCCGGGTGCTATATACGGCGGTTCATGGACCTCCAAACCTATCCCATGGCCGGTGCCATGGCCGAAATACCTGCCATAGCCTTTTTCCGCTATATATTCTCTCGCAATTGAGTCAAGCTCGGAAGCCGCCATCCCGGGCCTCACCGCCTCTATCGCCCTTCTCTGGGCCTCCTTCACTATACCGTAGATCCCTCTCTTCTTTGCAGAGACGCTACCTATCATAAAAGTCCTAGTCTTATCGGAATGGTAGCCACCATAGGAGACACCCATATCGAGCACAACGAGATCCCCCTTTCTGATGATCTTCGAAGATGCCTTGCCGTGGGGAAGTGCGGACCTCTTACCTGATGCAACAATAATATCGAATGAGAGTGACTCAGCCCCGTTCTTCTTAAGTTCTCCTTCTATGGATATGGCCAGATCCCTCTCCCTGACTCCAGGGGCCATCTTCTGTGCGGCGTAGTCAAAGCCCTTTTCGAGTATCTGTATCGCCTTCCTTATGCAACCTATCTCGCCCTTGCTCTTCCTGACCCTGAGCTTTTCTAGTCGTTTAGAGAACGAGACCAGGCCCTTTCCACCAAGCGCCTTCTTAAGGCGTCGGTAGTAATCGTACGAGACGTCGCCGCCTTCAAAGGCGAGTTTCTTGATAGACTTGCTCCCAACAAGCCCGGCTATCCCGTCCACCTGATTCTTATAGCACCTTATCCTGTAACCGTAAACTTCATGGCCGGCCTGAACCTCGTACCGGAAGTCCGTCAAGAACCATCCTCCACTCTCTGTAATCAAGACGGCACCGCTGCTTCCGGTAAAACCGGTAAGGTAACGGATATTCGTTATGCACGTTACCAGCAGCGCATCCGCCCCCCTCTCCTTGAGTCTCTGCCTTAAGTTCTTGAGACGTCTTCTCCTCTCTATGGCTGGAAGTATCTTATAGCTCCTTTCTCACCTCGTCAGCGGACCTCTTTAATACATACCTGGCCTTTCCATATCGCCCCTCCCTCCCAAGGACAACGATCGCGAAGTACTCAGGATTAATAAGTCTAAGGAGAACCGTATTCTCAGCCGTTCTTATCGTCACCTCCTCCATTTCCCCGAGCCTAAGTATCTCAGCAACCTTTAAGATCTCACCGAGCACATTCCCAAACTCCACACCCAGGGTCTCCACATCATATGGTCCATCTTCCTTTATATAGTTCTGAATAGCTATTCCATCTCTCCCCATAACGGTGCCGGCAATCCCGCCGCCATTTTCAACCATATCCCTAACGATCTCCTTAAATCCCATGCCTACCTCCTCAATAGTCTCGCCCTTTCTTCCAGTCTTTTGACACCTTCCAGGACACCTTCATTTTCAGGTGATCTCCTGGAAAGTATCTTATACACAAAAAGGGCATCATCAAAATGCCCCTGAGTCTCCAAGAGTCTGGCCATAGTAGGCGTAAAAAACATCTCCTCAGACACCGGATCGTTGTCCACCCTGCTGGATCTTTCCTTCTCTTCGCGCAACATCTCAATTACGTTATTAAAGATTCTCCGTCAAGTCAAGGACAAAACTATCCTTTGAATGTAACAAGAGACCTTCCGAGTGACAAAAGCTCCGATCTGGAGATCTCCCTTGTCACGACCTTCCCCACATTCTCCACAAGTATGAATCTGAGTTTCTTGTCTATCACCTTCTTGTCCACTTCCATTATATCTATCAATCCTTCGATCGAGAAAGAATGGGCCTCCCAAGGCAGCCCTGACCTCATAACCAGATCTTTAATACCAAGGAAGACATCCTCATCACACAACCCCAGACGCCAGGACAACTCCCCTGCAATGACCATTCCTATCGCAACAGCCTCCCCATGTCTATACAGCTTATAGTCGGTCACGGTCTCTATGGCATGGCCGAAGGTATGTCCGAAGTTAAGGATTGCCCTTATACCCCCCTCTCTCTCATCGGCTGAAACGATTCCGGCCTTGACCTCACAAGACCTCTTTATTGCATGGAGCACCGAGTCTCCCAGGGATAGGATATCTTCACCCTTCTCGTTAAGAAAGACGTAAAAGTCTCTGTCCATTATGATTCCATATTTAATGACCTCGGCCATACCGGCCCGTATATCCCTGCCGTCCAGCGTCTTTAATAGGTCCGCATCTATTACCACCGCACGGGGCTGATAAAAGGCGCCTATCAGGTTCTTACCATTCGGGTGATTAACCCCCGTCTTACCTCCCACGGAACTGTCAACCTGAGCAAGCAGCGTAGTCGGAACCTGTATATATGGGATCCCCCTCAGATATGTCGCAGCCACGAAGCCCGCAATATCACCCACAACCCCACCCCCAAGGGCAACGATAGTCGACTTCCTCTCCGCCCTGAACTCTATAAGTCTGTCGTATATACGCGATACCGTCCCGAGGGTCTTATAGTTCTCACCATCAGGGATCTCTATCACCGAAACCTCGAATCCACCACCCTCAAGGCTCTTCACTGCCCTGTCACGGTATAGATTCCCGACAACGGTGTTGGTAACCACCACTATCCTCTTCCCATAGCCGTAGCGGGACATCTCTCCCCCAAGCTCGTCCAGCGTTCCCCTTCCTATCAGTATGGGATAACTCCTCTCTCCTATCTCTACGTCAACCCTCTCTTTTATCACCTGCAACCCTCCCGGTTCCTCAGGATATTCTCTATCTCGTCGACGATATTGCATATCTCTTTTGATGTGGTATCTATAACTATATCCGCTCTCATATACAATGGTTCCCGTTTCTCCAACAGCTCATGTACGGTCTTTCCGATATCCGCTCCCGACAGTAACGGCCTGCCTTCCCCCTCGCATACCCTTCTTATGATCTCTTCCGGGGTCGCCCTGAGATATACTATCACTCCATTCTTTCTGAGATTTCTCATATTGTTCTCATCGGCTATCGCCCCTCCGCCCACTGCTATCACACACCCCTCTTTGTTGGAAATCTCTACGATGACGGCCCTCTCCATCTCTCTAAAGCACTCCTCGCCAAA
>WGFD01000127.1 GCA_015492395.1 Deltaproteobacteria bacterium
CAGATGTGTATAAGAGACAGGATCGTGGGTAACGTCGTCAGGGACGGCGAGATGTTCATCACCATGGATGTAGACAAGGATTCCCGTTGTGTCTATAAGGAACTGGCGCAACTGGAGGGTATAAAGGCGGTCCTTTCGGTGCCTATCAGGACCAGAGAGGCGACGATAGGTTGCATAACGGTCTACCGCAAGACCTCCGATACCTTCACTGAAACGGAGATATTATTGCTGAACATCTTTGCCGCCCAGGCGGTCGAGGCCATTGAGAACACGAAGCTCATCGAGGATCTTAGACGGCAGGCAAGCTTCGACCAGCTTACCAACATATACAACAGGGCCGCCATTACACGGCGGCTGCAAGAAGAGATCTTGAGGGCATCGAGGCATAACCTCACCTTTTCCACCATATTTGTGGACCTGGACGACTTCAAAGACTTCAATGACACCCACGGGCATCTGCTTGGAGACAAGCTGCTTGCCGATTTCGCGGCCCTGGCAAAGTCGTTGCTTAGAAAGAACGACGTAATAGGCAGGTATGGAGGGGAGGAGTTTATTATAGTGGCCCCTGAAACCGACAAGAAAGGTGGAATATCATTAACAAACAAGATGCTGAAAGCAGTGAACAGTCATGCCTTTCTGGGACGGGAGTGTGGTGTGAAGTCGATAAGCTTCAGCACGGGCATATCCTCTTATCCCGAGGATGGCACAATGCCTGACGAATTGATAGACAAGGCCGATGAGGCGATGTATTGGGCAAAAGGTGAGGGCAGAAACAGAATAAAGATCTGGAAGCCACACAGGAGACCGTTGAAGCCCCTGAAAAGATAGATACATAAAGTAGCTCTTCGACCGATCTTTATCGATACATATGAGGGAGGGTAAGAATGAAGTTCAAAGGAAATGCATGGAGGTTCGGGGCGGATATAGATACGGACAGGATAATACCGGCCCGCTATCTTAACACCTCCGACCCGAAAGAGCTTGCGAAACACTGTATGGAGGATGCTGACCCAGAGTTCAGCAAGAAGGTAAAGCCTGGTGACATTATAGTCGCTGATAAAAACTTCGGGTGCGGTTCATCGAGAGAACACGCCCCGATCGCCATAAAGGCGTGTGGAATATCCTGTGTCATAGCCAAGAGCTTCGCCAGGATATTCTACAGGAACGCCTTCAACCTGGGGTTGCCCATATTGGAGTGTTCACAGGCTGTGGACTCAATAGATGAAGGAAACTTGATAGAGGTCGATATCGGGCGTGGTGTTATCAAGAACATCACGAAGAAGGAGTCTTACAGCTCCAGGCCGATACCGCCATTCATGCAGGAGCTGATCGATGCCGGGGGTCTCATGGCGAAGGTGAAGAGAGGTTTGAGAAGGGGCAGGTGATCCAAGGGATTGGATATACCATAACAAACGAAGGGGGAAAGGATGAGAAGAGAAGGAGCTAAGAGCAGGGTATTGGCGAGCGATAAACTGCACATAGAAAACAAGACCATCTTCGTGGACCTGAAAGAGAACGACGGTGGGAGGTTCCTCCAGATAGCGGAGTTGTCCAACGACAGGAGGAGCACTGTTGTCATCCCCGTAAGCGGCGTCGATACATTCGTCGACAGCATCCGGAAGATAGCTTCAAGTTAATCCAACACAAGCCTTGCGCCCGGATAATAGGAATACTTTAGCCTGCATTTGTGCGTCTTGGGATCGTTTACTTCAAGGAGGTTAAATAAGGACCATGAAGATACTTGTTTTGCCCGGCGATGGCATAGGGCCTGAGATAATGAAAGAGGCCGTCAAGGTACTGGATAAAGTAGCGAAGAAGTACAGTCTGGACCTGGAGATGGAGTACGGCCTTGTCGGAGGCGCCTCCATCGATGCCCACGGGGTTCCCCTCAGGGATGAGGTGTTGAACCTCGCAAAGGAGAGCGAGGCGGTCCTGCTGGGGGCTGTTGGTGGACCAAAATGGGAAGGGCTTGACTACTCCGTGAGACCGGAGAGGGCGCTTCTCACCTTGAGAAAGGAGCTTGGACTCTTTGCGAACCTGAGGCCGGCCAAGGTGTACGGTCCGCTTGTCGACGCCTCCACGCTGAAAAGAGATGTTATAGAAGGAACGGATATAATGGTCATCCGCGAACTCACCGGCGGACTCTACTTCGGCACGCCTAAGGGGGTGGAGAGGTTGGAGAGCGGCGAAGAGCGCGGCGTCAATACGCTTGTATACACGACAGGCGAGATAGAGCGGATCGCCAGAGTCGCATTCGATGTCGCCGGAAAGAGAAGCAAAAGGGTTACATCCGTCGACAAGGCAAATGTGCTTGAGGCGACGGAGTTATGGAGAAGGGTGGTTACGGAGGTTCACGGCGACTATCCCGATATAGAGCTCAGTCATATGTATGTCGACAACTGCGCCATGCAGCTGGTACGATACCCTCGGCAATTCGATGTAATCCTTACCGAAAACACCTTTGGCGATATCCTCTCCGATGAGGCCGCCATGCTAACCGGCTCCATCGGCATGCTTCCCTCCGCCAGCCTCGGCGGGAAGGGAGGGATGTATGAGCCGATCCACGGCAGCGCCCCTGACATAGCCGGCCGGGACATGGCTAACCCGATAGCTATGATACTCTCCGTGGCAATGATGCTCAGATACTCCTTCGACAGGGGGGAATGCGGAGATGATATAGAGAACGCGGTGGGCAGCGTCCTTGAAAACGGCTACCGCACCCGGGATATCAGTCAGCCAGGCATGAAGTCCGTAGGCTGCAAAGAAATGGGGGAAGCAATATCGAAAGAGGTCGGGGCATAATAGGTTTTTATGAACATGCATGACGCCCGCCTGTCTGCCAAGATTGACAGGCAGGCGGGCGGGCATTCCCCGCAGCCTCCTGCGGGGAGCTTCAACCGATCCAAAACCATGAGGGTATACCATGTTTGATGAAATACGCACAAAACTGGAAGAACTCGGCCGGCGACTACTTGACATAAGGGGGTATCTTTGACATCGCCGGCAAAGAAGAAGAGCTAAAGAATCTGGAGAAGCGCGTCTCTGACCCATCCATATGGGAGGACAGGGATTCCGCGCAGTCCATACTTAAGAGGCAGTCACAGATAAAAGATGTGATTGAACGTGTGGACTCTGTAAGGGATGCGATAGAGGAGGCCGATATACTCCTCGAACTGGCGGAGGAGGAGGCCAGCCTGGAGACCTCCAGGGAGGTCGAATCCAAACTGGTGGATATTGAAAGGTCCGTAACGCAACTCGAGATCCAGAGGATGCTCAGCGGCGAGCACGACAAGCTCGACGCAATAGTTACCATTCACTCCGGAGCAGGGGGGACGGAGGCCCAGGACTGGGCCGAGATGCTCCTGAGGATGTATCTGAGGTGGGCTGAACGCCACGGCTACGAGGTGGATATGGTGGACTATCAACCTGGGGAGGAGGCCGGAATAAAGAGCGCCACCTTTACATTGAGCGGGAACTATGCCTACGGTTACCTCAGAGCGGAGGCAGGCGTCCACCGTCTTGTGAGGATATCACCATTCGACGCCAATAAGAGAAGACACACCTCATTCGCCTCCACATTCGTATACCCCGACATAGAAGAAGATATAGATATAGACATAAACGAGGCCGACCTTAAGATCGACACCTACAGGAGCGGCGGCGCGGGGGGGCAGCATGTAAACAAGACCGACTCCGCTGTCAGGATAACTCATATCCCGACCGGCATCATCGTGCAGTGCCAGAACGAGAGGAGCCAGCATAAGAACAAGGACAAGGCTATGAAGGTGCTGAAGTCACGCCTCTATGAACTAAAACGGAAGGAACAGGAAGAGAAGAAGAAGGAGTTCGGCAAGGAGAAGAGGGAGATCGCCTGGGGCAGCCAGATCAGATCTTATACCCTCCAGCCATACAGGCTGGTCAAGGATCATAGGACCGGTCTCGAGATAGGAAACGTCGACGCAGTCCTGGACGGCGATATAGACGAGTTGATAGAGGCATATCTGCTGAAACAGTGAAGACCCAAGTGAACACCGTTTCCGATTCCGATAACAGCTCATTCTTTTACGAGATATGCACCAACCGGTGCAGGGGTATGTGCTGCGATCCATGGTGGGGGATCGTAACCTACACGGTCGTAAAAGAAGGCGGCTTATCCGGTCTGAGCACATTCAAAAGGGAGGTAAAAAGAGGTGTAGCTGAAAGGGAGC
>WGFD01000128.1 GCA_015492395.1 Deltaproteobacteria bacterium
CCCCGCAGCTTGCTGCAGGGAGTTTCAATTCAATAAATGAAGAGTCTTTTCTGTCTTTATATAATCTTGCTCCTGATACTCGCGGCGATCGCTGTGCCGCGGACGGCAATGGGCAATGTATCCCTCGTGGACAAGAGGATGTCGGACAGGGGGCTGTATGTGACCTCCTATGTGGCCCGTAGCCCATCGCTCTTTGATTCGATCAGGAAGAGGGCCAAGGAGGCCGGTTTCAATACCCTGGTTATTGACGCGAAGGTGATATTGAATAGACCCCTCCTCAAGATACTGAAGAGAGGGGAACTGACACCTGAGACGAAGGTTGAGCCCAGCCCGTGGCTTGTAAAACTGACGAAAGAGCTCAATGAAGAGGGGTTTATCGTGACTACCAGGCTGGTGGTCTTCAGGGATTCGCAGTTGGCCGAAGCAAGACCTGATCTGGCCGTAAGAGAGAGCGAAGGCGATTTCTATATGGATCTCATGGGCGAGAAGTGGGTTGATCCTTACTCTGATGAGGTGAGGCTTTACAATGAGCTGATAGCGGAGAGGGCGGCTCTCTCCGGTGTTGATGAGATACAGTTCGACTATATCAGGTTTCCCGTGGAGGCATCGGCGGCGGATGCCTACTATCCATTCCAGCAAGAAGATGCCGTGAGAACGGAGGCCATCAATGCCTTTCTGGAGGCTGTGCATAAAAGGGTGAAGAAGTATAATGTCTCCATCGCGGCGGATACATTCGGGATTACCGCCTGGCAACGCGAGGCCGATGTTGAGATCCTGGGACAGGACCTGAAGGGCATGGCCAAGTACCTCGATGTGATTTCCCTCATGTTCTATCCCTCCCATTTCGGTGCCGGGTTCGGTGGATTCAGTAATCCGGGTCTCCACCCCTACTACTTTGTCAATACCGGAATAAAGAGGGCGCGAAAGATACTCTCCGGAGAGGATGTGACCATTGTACCGTGGCTGCAGGGATTTAATCTCAGATCTCCAACCTTCGGTCCCGACTACATATTGGAGCAGATAAGGGCCGTGGAGGATGAGGGGATCGGGAGCTATTTGGTATGGAATCCGAGGAACGACTATCGGACGGCCTTTCAAGCGCTCAAGAAGGCCGGAGAGGCGGTTCCACACTCCTATCCGCTATGCACGTCCGCCCGCGGAGGGGCACCTTTTATCGACACGCTGGAGGATAATCTCTTGGACTATAAGGTGCAATTGACCTGGACCACGGAACAGGGGTGTTATGAGAAGTACGGCGAATACCGGGAGGTCCCGGCCGCGATAAGCTGGAGCGACCTGCTCTTTCACTCCTGCAGGGACGATATCTTTATGACTTCCCTCAGTCCCGGAGATTTACAAACTGCAGATCCATGGACAGGTCCTTTGCCTTGAGCGTTTCTATCACGGACTGGAGGTCATCCCTCTTCTTGCCGGAGACCCTTACCTGGTCGTCCATGATCTGGGCCTGAACCTTTATGCCGAGTCCCTTTATTATCTTGGCGATCTCTTTGCCCTTATCCTTGGAGATACCTTGCTGAAGCTTTATGGTCTGCCTCTTCAGGCCGCCGGATGCATCTTCGGTGTTACCGTATTCGAGGGCCTTTAAGGATACGCCGCGCTTTACCAGCTTGGTCTTCAGGATGTCTATGACTGCATTGAGCTTGTACTCGTCATCGCCTGTGACGACAATCTCCTCCTTCTTCTCCCACTTTATCTCACTCTTGCTGCCCTTGAAGTCATATCTCTGGCCTATCTCCTTGACGGCCTGGTGGACCGCATTGTCGACCTCCTGGAGATCTACCTTGGAAACAATGTCGAAACTGGGCATGGCTCTCCTCCTGTAGTGTTTGTTGATGTTGTAAGGTCATGGCCTTATAACGGTAACCCCGTCGGGCTTGTTAAACCTGAAGAGCTCGTTGCCCAGAGGTATGTTGACCTGGATGTCGCTGAACCTGATAGTCGTCTTGTTGTGGAATGGGTCTTTTATGGTTGTGCTGAGTACGAGGAAGTCCTTCCCGTCCACCTCTATGAGCAGGTTCTCTATGTTTGATATGCGGGTCCTGGGTGTGAGTGAGAGACTGTAAGTCTCCTTTCCCGCAGAGGCCATGGTTATGCCGAAGTCTTTGTTCAATGTCGTAATCCCCGCGAGGAGGTTCTGGGCCATCGGGACTATGTTATCATCAAGTCGCCCCTTGATAACCTGGTTCAGGTCGGGCTGGTAGATCCAGATCGTCCTGCCGTCGCTTATGATGAGGTCGTCATTGCCGTATCTATACTCCCACCTCATCTTGCCGGGCTTTTTGAAGTAGACGATCCCCCCTGCCGACCGAGTCCCCGCCCTTGTAACCGTTTCCTGATGAAATGTGGCCGACAGTTCATCTATAGAGCGGTAAGTATTCTGCAACTTGTCGACCACATTCTCCAGGATTCCTCCCTCCGCTACATAGGGGAGGATGAGCAGCGAGATCAGCAGCAGAATCCCCGAATAGGTCCGTGGCCTTGCTCTGTTCCTCTTTTGCATGGAGCTTGTCTTGATCATTCTCTCGGACCTATCAGCACTTCCCTCGGCCTGCTCCCCTGGGAAGGTCCGACAATACCTTCCGCTTCCATCTTTTCTATTATCCTCGCCGCTGTATTGTAGCCTATCCTGAACCTCCTCTGGATATACGACGTGGATATCATCTCGAGGCTTGATGCGAGCTTCACTGCCTCGTGGAAGCGTCTCATGAACTCCTCGTCGTGCTCGTCCTGATCGCCCCCATCCGTGCTCCCGCCGACCTTGACTTCCGATATCACCTTGTCATACGCGGGTTTGCCCTGCCTCTTTAAGAACCTCGTAATCTTCTTGATATCCGTCTCGGAGATATAGGCGCCGTGCACCCTCTCAATCTTGGAGGTGCCGGGCGGGAGGAAGAGCATGTCCCCTTCGCCGAGGAGTGTTTCGGCGCCGTTTGAGTCGAGTATGGTTCTGGAGTCGGTCTTCGATGGCACCTGGAATGAGATACGTGCCGGAAAGTTCGTCTTGATCAGGCCGGTGATTACGTCGACCGAGGGCCTTTGCGTGGCGACGATGAGGTGTATGCCGGATGCCCTTGCCATCTGTGAGAGCCTTACAAGCACCTCTTCGACATCCTTCCCGGCGACCATCATGAGATCGGACAGTTCGTCGATGATTACGACAATGTACGGGAGTTTCTTGTGCCTCACTTCATCATCGTCAGCCGGGTTAAGCGCCTTCTCTCCCTTCAGGACCCGGTTGTAACTCTCGATGTTCTTGACGCCCATCTCCGCCATGCGTTTATAGCGCTCTTCCATTTCCACCACGATACCCTTGAGCAGCCCGGCGGCCTTCTTGGGGTCGGTAATTACCGGGGTCAAAAGGTGCGGTATGCCTTCGTAGGGGGAGAGCTCCAGCATCTTGGGATCTATCATCAAGAACCTTGTGTCGTCCGGTGTTGCCCTGGAGAGTATGCTCATGATGAGGGTGTTCACAAAGACGCTCTTCCCGGCGCCGGTGGCTCCGGCCACCAGAAGATGCGGCATCTTGGTCAGGTCCGCCACGAATGGCCTGCCCGCTATATCCCATCCCATGGCGAGGGGCAGTTTAGAGTCACTTCTCCGGAACTCCTTGCTCGCTAATATATCCTTCAGGTATATCCTTTCCCTCTCCGGATTCGGCACCTCTATGCCGACCACCGACTTGCCGGGGATGGGGGCGATGATCCTTATGGAGGTGGCTTTCATGGCCAGGGCCAAGTCATTGGATAGATTGATAATCTTGCCCACCTTTATACCCGGAGCCGGGACGAATTCATACATGGTGACCACCGGGCCCGGTCTTACCTCCACAACGTTACCGTCCACATCGAAGTCACCGAGTTTATTCTCGAGGATCTTCGAAGCCTTCAGGAGTCCGTTCCTGTCGATCCTGGAAGGTTTTTCCGGTACGTCCTCCAGCAGGGATAGAGGAGGAA
>WGFD01000129.1 GCA_015492395.1 Deltaproteobacteria bacterium
ACCCGGAAGACGGTTGTTTCCGATGGGTTCAAAAACACGACTATGTGGATTTTTTCAGAGAAGAGATCGCCGTCAGGGAAGAGGTTGTCTATCCGCCGTTCTGCAGGCTGGCGCTGGTAAGGGTGGAGAGCAATAAGGAAGAGAGGGCCATAAGGGCCGTTACAGAGATGAGGACGGCTGCCGATCGGATAGTGAGAGACGAGAACTTAAAGGACATAACCATATTAGGGCCGGCCCCAGCATTCATGAGGCGGCTCAGAGGAAGATACAGGTGGCAGATGCTTGTCAAGGGGAGAAGAGTGGGCGTTTTAAACGGTCTCATGTCGAGGCAGAAGACCTTCTTCGAGTCGCGAAGGTACCCTGGTGTTAAACTTGTAATAGATGTAGATCCGCTCTCTACCCTCTAATCTCTTTGACCGGACATGACCAATCTGGTATATTTAAGTTATGAGTATATATGAGGTATTGACATATCCTGACCCCTTTCTCAGGAAGAAGGCGAAACCTGTCGATGTCATTGACGGGGAGATACGGGAGATTGTAGACAACATGGTGTCGACCATGTTTGCTGCAAAGGGGATTGGTCTTGCCGCTACTCAGGTCGGGGTGGAGAGGAGGATAATAGTCCTGGATGTGCCGGATAGAGATGATTACAGGAGGGGAGATGGCCTTATTACCCTTATAAACCCAGA
The DNA here is from genome assembly GCA_015492395.1 of Deltaproteobacteria bacterium. Taxonomy (GTDB): domain Bacteria; phylum Desulfobacterota; class GWC2-55-46; order S146-70; family S146-70; genus S146-70. The sequence goes on from WGFD01000129.1 coordinate 693, forward strand.
GATCGTAGAGTGTGAGGGTGAGACCACCTTTGAAGAAGGATGCCTGAGTGTTCCTGATATAACGGCCGATGTTAAGCGGTATGCCGGAGTGACCGTCCTGGGACTCGACAGGGAGGGTGACGAGGTTGTTATAAAGGCAGAAGGTCTTCTGTCGGTTGCGCTTCAGCATGAGGTAGACCACCTGGAGGGGATACTGTTTATAGATAGGCTCAGCAGGTTGAAGAGGGGGCTGATAAAGAATAGGCTGAAGAAAGCGGTTGGGTAGCAGTGAACATGCATCCCTAGCGCCTGCCTGTTCCCCAAGATTGACAGGCGGGCAGGTGCAGGGAGCTTCAATGAATGAAGGTGGATAAGATCGTCTTTATGGGGACTCCTGACTTTGCCGTACCGGCCCTTGCTGCCTTGGTTGAGGATGGATATGAGGTTCAGGCAGTCGTGACTCAGCCGGACAAGCCCAGGGGGAGGGGGATGGTGACGGCGATGTCTCCGGTTAAGGAAGTGGGATTACGGTATGGTATAAAGGTGTACCAACCTGTAAGGCTTGAGGATGAGGATTTTGTGGCGGAGATCAAGTTGCTTGCTCCTGACGCCATTGTTGTTGTTGCCTACGGCAGGATCCTTCCGGGGAAGATCCTGGACATACCATCGAAGGGTTGCATAAACGTCCACGCGTCTCTGCTTCCGAAGTACCGCGGTGCAGCGCCGATAAACTGGGCTATAATAAATGGGGAGCAGGAGACGGGGGTGACCATCATGTTGATGGACAGGGGAATGGATACGGGACCGATACTGTCAACCGAAAAGGTCCTTATCGGCAGTGATGATACGGCTGGAGACCTACATGATAGGCTGAAGCATGTCGGAGCCGGCCTTCTGGTTAGGACCCTAAAGCTTTTCGCCGAAGGTACAGTGGTCCCTGTCCCACAGGACAATTCTCAGGCTACATACGCGCCCATGCTTAAGAAGGAAGATGGGAGGATAGAGTGGAAAAAGAGTGCTGTAGATATAAGAAACCTGGTCCGGGGACTTTTCCCATGGCCCGGGGCGTATACATCATACAGAGGCGTTACTTTAAAGATATTGAATGGAGATGTGTTGGATACAGATAAGGCAGAAAGACCCGGCACAATAATTTCGGCGGAGGGTGACTCTATCGATGTTGCCACGGGTGAGGGGATATTCGGTATCAAGGAGATACAGCCCGCCGGCAAGAAGCGGATGAAGGTTACTGAGTTTCTGAGGGGGTGTGAGATTGTTAAAGGGGAGATCCTTTACGGATAGGGGAGAGAAATGGGCCGGTAGTCCGGAGAGTATTCCATATGGTCCGGGGAAATGGATATTCCTGGGTCTCCTGGCGATTTCCGCCGCCGTGGTGCTGCTTGCAGGGTTTGTCTTGTGGTATGTTCCTTCTTATGGCCTGCAGAATATCCATCCTGTCATACCTTATATTCTTGGTGGAACCCTCTTAGTACTCGCAGTGGTTGTGGTCGGAGGTGGGCTGCTCCTTACGGTAGTTATCCTCAAAGGCGGCGCCTTCCCACAGTCATGCAAGCTCAGGGGATTGTTAGTGAAATTCTTTCTTCCTCTCATGGTCATGCTTGGCGGCCTCTTGAGAATCCCGAAGGTTAAGATAGAACAGTCATTTGTCGATATTAATAACCAGCTTGTCAGGGGAATGGACAAGAAGGTACGACCGGAACACATCTTGCTCCTCATGCCACACTGTATTCAGTATCTTGACTGCAGGATAAAGGTGACCCAGAATGTCAGGAACTGTGTGGGTTGTAATAAGTGTGAGATTGCGGACCTTATCGGCGTATCCGATGAGTTCGGTGTGGATCTGTTTATATCCACGGGGGGGACTATAGCCAGGAGGAAGGTTTACGAAAAGAGGCCCGATGCCATTATAGCCGTCGCCTGCGAACGGGACCTTACAAGCGGTATACAGGATGCCTATCCGCTCCCTGTATTCGGTATCATAAATAAGAGGCCTCGGGGATACTGCGTTGCCACAGGGGTCGATGTGGCGAGCGTAAGGGAGGCTGTAAACGCCCTGGTAGGTTAAGCTGAAGCGGCAAGCGGTTGAACATGCCCAGCGAGCGCCTTCATGTGGTTTGCATGTGCAGGCAGGCATCCCACGCAACTTGACTGCAGGTGACTCAGGAAGTCAGCCCCTTAAACTGAAGTTCCCCCAATTTTCAAGGGGGTGATTCTGTAAAGAGCACAAACTGTGCTTGTGCATTATCCGGCCGTGACTGGATGTATATCCTGCCGGGATGTCTCTGGAATATGCTCATAAGCCCGTCCGCTATGGCGTAGTATCGGAAAT
>WGFD01000130.1 GCA_015492395.1 Deltaproteobacteria bacterium
CGATGAGGAAGGCTATATATATATAGTAAGTCGAAAAAGTGAAATAATAAAGAGCGGGGCTCATCGTATAAGTCCAAAGGAGGTTGAAGACGTGCTCTTTGAACACCCAAAAGTTCACGAAGCCGCCGTTGTAGGTGTGGAGGATGAAATCCTGGGTGAAATCGTGGCAGCCTGCATAGTGACAAAGGATGGGATGGAATGCGCCGGAGAAGAGATACTACGCCATTGCAGTAAACTGCTTCCTCCATACAAGATACCCCATTATGTGGAGTTCTTGAAAGAACTGCCAAAGACAAAGAGTGGGAAGGTTAAAAAGTATCTCTTAAAGAACATAAAAAAACAATTAACCAAAATGGGGAGATAGGCAATGGAAATGATGAACTATACGGTAACACGCTGCTCTAAATGTATTTTACCTTCAACCTTTCCTGGAATATCATTTAATGATGATAATGTTTGTAATCACTGTCTGACTTACCACGGTGAAGTTGTGGATGAGGCGTTAAAGAAAAAATATGAAGACAAGTTTCTCGATCTCCTAAAAGGGTATTCCAGGAGTTCCACTTACGATCTCTTGATGGCCTACAGCGGTGGCAAAGATAGTACATATACGCTTGATATTTTTGTGAACAGATACAACCTGAGGGTGTTAGCACTCACATTAGACAATACCTTCATATCCGAGAAGGCATTTGTAAATATGAGAGAGGTATGTGGCAACCTTGGTGTGGACCACACTATACTCCGGCCCAACCCGAAACTGCTGAAGAAGATATTTACCATTGCCGCTGGTAAAGAACTCTACTCCGCGAAGACACTCGAGAGGGCCAGCACGGTCTGTACCAGTTGCATAGGGATTGTAAAGGCGCTATTGCTTAGAACCGCTATCGAAAAGGGTGTCCCGTTTATAGGGTTTGGATGGTCGCCAGGACAGGCGCCGGTTCAGTCATCGGTTATGAGGTCGAACCCCGCGCTGATGAAAATGACCCAGAAGGCTATTTATAACTCGTTACACGGCATTGTTGGAGAGGAGATAGATCCATACTTCATTACTTCAGAGCACCTCGCGCAACCGGAGAGATTCCCATGGAATATACATCCACTTGCCTTCCTCGAATATAATGAGACAATGATCATAGAGAGAATCATGTCACTGGGGTGGGAAAAGCCTGACGATACAGACCAAAACTCTACTAATTGCTTGCTTAATGCCTTTGCTAACCAGATCCACAAGGACCGCTATGGGTTCCACCCATACGTATGGGAGATCGCGAATATGGTCCGCGCAGGAGTCATGGCACGTGAAGATGGACTTGAAAAGATAGAGGCACCGGAAAATCCTGAAATGGTTAACTATGCGCGTAAAAAATTAGAGGTAATGTAGATTATATAACCAATCTAATCAACCAATTAACTTGATCGTCCGCTAATTACTATACGCTATTCGCTAAACGCTGCACTATATGCTAGTAAATAATTTCCTGGAAGACAGCGCCAGAAAATATCCGAATAAGGTGGCATTGATCACTGATGAGGGTAGCTACAATTATCGGGAGATAGATGATATTGCCAACAAGATAGCCCAAGCGCTCCTGGCAGATAATTTGAAAAAAGGAGACCGCGTTGCGATATTTATGAATAACTCTCTAGATGTGGTAGTTGGATTGTTTGGAATATTGAAGGCTGGTGGAATCTTCATAATAATCAATACGACAGCCAAAACAGAGAAGCTTGCTTATATCTTGAACAATTCCAGGGCTTCAGTGCTCATAGCCTCAAAACAAAATCTCCCTGTTATTGCCGGCGCGTGTAATAACACCCCTTCATTGAAAGATATTTACATGGCCGGGAAAGATATTCCATCCGGTCAGGCGCTCCATAAAAGGGTGTGCTCCCTGGAAGAGATAATGGGCGGTACAAACAACAGCCGCCAACCTGAAACACATACGATTGATATGGATCTTGCGAGTATTATATATACCTCCTGTTCGACGGGTCCGCCGAAAGGTGTTATGATGACACACTTCAACATGGTCTCTGCAGCCAATTCCATCATCAAATATTTGGAGAAGACCGAGGAGGATATTATTCTCAATACTATCCCTATGTCCTTTGATTATGGGTTATATCAGGTGTTGATGGGCTTTAAGGTAGGAGCAACGATTGTTTTTGAAAAGCAATTCATGTATCCTTACACGGTTATCGACACAATATTGAGGGAAAAGGTTACAGGGTTTCCAATAGTTCCTACAATAGCCGCTATACTATTACAGATGGATGGTATAAAGAAACATGACTTCCACCACCTTAGATACATTACCAGCACTGCAGCCGCACTCCCTGTGGCGCACATAGATAGACTCAAGGACTTTTTTCCTATGACAAAGATATATTCCATGTATGGGTTGACGGAATGTAAGAGGGTATCCTATTTGCCGCCGGAGCAATTGGCAATACGACCGACATCGGTTGGGAAAGGTATGCCAAATACAGAAGCCTATATTGTAGACCAAAATGGAGACCGTGTGGGTCCTGATATGGTCGGGGAGCTTGTAGTTAGGGGTTCGAATGTAATGATTGGCTACTGGGGTATGCCGGAGGCAACAGCGAAGACCCTGAAGCCAGGCCGGTATTCATGGGAAAAAGTGCTTTATACAGGTGACCTGTTCAAGATGGACAAAGATGGTTACCTATATTTTATTGGCAGAAAGGATGACATCATAAAATGCCGGGGAGAGAAGGTTAGCCCGAAAGAGATAGAAAATGTTCTTTCTGAAATAGATGGCGTGGTTGAGGCGGCTGTTGTGGGTGTATCGGATTTTCTCTTGGGGCAGGCTGTAAAGGCCTTTGTGGTTCTCAAAAAAGGTCTAAAGATGATGGAAAAAGATGTCCAGAGATATTGCTCTCAGCATCTCGAGGACTTTATGGTGCCAAAATATGTGGAATTCATGGATGAACTTCCTAAAACCGCCGCAGGAAAGATCGATAAACTTTCTCTAATATAGACTGTGAAGGAAGGCTATATATGGACATAGTAGAAAAGATCAAATCCAAAACCGCGAGAGTGGGTATAATCGGTCTCGGCTATGTGGGGCTTCCCCTTGTAATAGAATTCTGCAAGGCCGGCTTTCATGTGACCGGCTTTGATATTGATAAAGACAAGGTAGATCTATTACGAGAGGGAAATAGTTATATAAAACACATAGACTCCTCTCTTATAGCTCAGTCTCTCGGTCTTTTTGAACCCACCACTGATTTTTCAAGATTACGAGAGATGGATTGCATTATAATCTGCGTCCCTACGCCACTCGATAAGTATCGTGAGCCAGACCTCTCCTATGTGTTTAATACTACAAAGAGCATTGCCAAATACTTAAGGAGAGGACAACTCATAATCCTTGAATCCACAACTTACCCTGGTACAACGGATGAGGATATGCGATCTATACTCGAGGGACCGGGGTTGAGGGCAGGCGAAGATTTTTATCTCGCGTACTCCCCGGAGAGAGAGGATCCGAATAACAAGGATTTCTCAACCTCGACTATCCCCAAGGTAGTTGGCGGATATACCATGGAATGTCTCAAGGCTGCCAATGCACTTTATAGCAAGGTTGTAGAGCGAACGGTCCCCGTGTCTTCGACCAGGGTTGCAGAGGCTGCAAAACTACTCGAGAACATATACAGGGCAGTCAATATTGCCCTTGTTAATGAGCTAAAGATGCTGTTTGAAAGGATGGACATAGATGTGTGGGAGGTTATAGAGGCTGCGAAGACAAAGCCATTCGGATTTCAGGCCTTCTATCCAGGGCCGGGTCTAGGCGGGCACTGCATCCCGATAGATCCCTTCTATCTGACCTGGAAGGCCAGGGAGCACGATTTTGCAACCAGGTTTATCGAACTGGCCGGCGAAATAAACACAGCCATGCCATATTACATCATAGAAAAGGTTGCATGGGTCTTGAACAAATACAAAAAATCCCTGAACGGCTCCAGGGTCCTGGTATTGGGAATTGCCTACAAGAAGGACGTGGATGACCAGCGGGAATCACCGTCGTTGCGCCTTATCCAGCTCTTAAGAAACAGAGGAGCAGAGGTTATGTACAGTGATCCTTATGTTCCAATATGTAAGGGGCACAGACATTATCCCGATATAGACATGGAATCCGTGGAATTGACAGAAGATGTGCTTAAAGAGGCTGGCTTGGTCCTCCTATCGACCGATCATTCAGCCTTTGACTATGGGTTTATAGAACGCCATTCACAATGTATACTCGATACCAGGGATGCATTTAACCGACATGGTATAAGGAGTGAGAAGATTTACAAGGCTTAAGGTATAGCTATTAGTGTGTAGTATGTTGCTGGAAAGGCGTTTTTGCAAAAACTAGACCCTGTAGATTCAGAGCGAGTAACAAGGTATTATTACCACATCCTTAGGTGGTAGTAACTCTAAAGACTGGTAAATCTGCTACCAGTCTCCTACACCGTTTACATGCTTAACGCCCTAACCATAGACGTCGAAGATTACTACATGGTCTCGGCCTTCGCAGACACAGTTAAGTTCGAGGACTGGCCTGGATACGAAAGCCGTGTGGAGATGAATACCTATAGGATCTTAGACCTGCTGGACAGATATAGCGTCAGGGCCACCTTCTTCATTCTTGGCTGGATAGCTGAGCAGAAACCGAATGTTATTAAAGAGATCCACAAGAGGGGCCACGAGTTGGCATCTCATGGGTACAACCACAGACTCGTATATGATCTCTCTCCCAAAGAATTTTGCGAAGATACCAGGAGGGCAAAACGGTCAATAGAGGACATTATTGGAGAGGCGGTTATAGGTTACAGGGCTACAAGTTTCTCCATAATGAAAGAGACTACATGGGCACTCGATATTCTTATGGAAGAGGGTTTTTTATATGATTCCAGCATATTCCCTGTGAGACACGACAGATATGGAATGCCAGGAGCTGAACGGTTTTCTCATATCATAGAGAGAAACGGTGGTAGATTGACGGAGTTTCCACCATCAACCTATAGTATATTTGGCAATAATATACCAGTAGGGGGGGGAGGTTATCTCAGGATATTTCCATTGTGGTTTACAAAAATAGCATTGAGCAACATAAACAACAAGGAGAAGAAACCGGTTGTCTTTTATATTCATCCATGGGAGGTTGATCCCAACCAACCTAGGCTTAAGGGTTCTGCCTTCTCCATGTTCAGGCATTATACTAATCTACATTCCACGGTAAAGAAACTTGGTAACCTCCTTGAATCCTTTATGTTTGGCCCTGTCAGGGATATACTATAGTTCTATAGATGAGAGGCTAACATAGCTGCAAATACTGAATCTGAACCATAATGATCTAAACTAAGGGATCTAAAGTCCATCAGTACCTACTGCCACGAAAATAAACTCCCACCCACCTCCTGAAGTGGAAGTTGATGGCTTTAGGGGTAAACACTCGTTGAAAGGTTTAACGCCGGTAGCCTGTAGGTGCCATTCGCCACCCAACCAGTTGAATTCTTTCATTTTTTTGCCTTGGCTCTCGTATATGTGGAGGATATTATCTAGGTCTTATTAAGCTGAGATCATACCAAAGTATTAGGACTAAGGTATGAGATTGTTTGTTCTACTGTTGTAGCTCTTTTTCACGAATATATATCTC
>WGFD01000131.1 GCA_015492395.1 Deltaproteobacteria bacterium
AGATCATTACGACACGGCCGGCAAGGGAGTTCCAAAGCGCCTTTTCAGGGGGTGGCACCAGGATCATTGCCGAGATAAAGAAGGCGTCGCCGTCGAGGGGTGTGATCAGGGAAGAGTTCGACCCGCCGTCTATCGCCAGATCGTATGAGGATAACGGCGCTGCCGCCATATCAGTCCTGAGCGACAGGCGGTACTTTCATGGCGATATAAACCATATAAGCGCCGTAAAGGCCGAGGTGGGTTTGCCTGTGTTGAGGAAGGACTTCCTCACTGAAGAACTGGACGTATATGAGTCGAGGGCTGCTGGCGCCGACTGCATTCTCCTTATCGCAAGGATCCTGGAACAGGACGCTCTGGGCAGGCTATTCGGGTTGAGCAACGATCTCGGTATGGACAGCCTCATTGAGGTGCATGATGAAGATGACCTGGAGAAGATCCTGCCGTTAAATCCGAAGATAATAGGCATTAATAACAGGGACCTGGATACGCTCAAGGTGGATATTACTACAACACTCCGGCTCATCAGAGAGATTCCTGATGGGAAGATCGTCATAAGCGAGAGCGGCATATCGAGCCACGAGGATATAGCCCTGCTCAGAGACGCGGGCGTTGCCGGTTTCCTGATAGGCGAGGCTCTTATGACGTCGGAGGATACGGGGAAAAGACTCAGGGAACTAAGGGGGATGGAGTAGTTTCTTCACATGTATCACCACGTAAAGGTAAAGATATGCGGAATTACCTCCCTTGAAGACGCCGTCGGCGTGTGTGAGGCCGGCGCTGACGCGCTGGGTTTTGTCTTCTGGCCCGAAAGTCCCAGATATATACCGCCGGAAGAGGCAGGCAGGATTACAAGAGAGTTGCCGCCCTTTGTTACCGTTGTCGGCGTGTTTGTGGATGAGGCCCTTGACAGGATATCGGAGATTACCGGTGTTGCCGGATTGGATGTGGTCCAGTTGCACGGGGCCGAACCGCCGGACTTTTGCGAGGCCGTCGGTCGACCTGTGGTAAAGGCCTTCAGGATAAGGGATGAGAGGTCGATTGTGGAACTCGCAGGATACCATGTCTCGGCCTACCTCCTGGATACCTACCGGCCGGCTCTGCCCGGTGGAACCGGGGAGACATTTAACTGGGAACTGTCCGTGAAGGCCAGGGGATATGGTCGCCTGATCCTGGCGGGGGGGCTAACTCCTGAAAATATCAACAGCGCAATAGAGAGAGTCAGACCTTACGGTGTCGATGTGAGCGGTGGTGTCGAGGCTACGAAGGGGCGGAAGGACATGGAGAAGGTAAGAAGGTTTATAGAGAGGGCGAAGATGATTGATTTGTCAGATCCAAGATGATAGACTCCTTATCTTCAAAGGGGGCGATAACGGGGACAGATAACGTACTTATTTCTTATTGTGGGAGTTATTGAAGAGTGGGTGAAAGGGATAAGGGTACAGGTTTTTCCAGGCTGCCTGACAGGAACGGCCACTTCGGCATATACGGTGGGCGCTACATTTCCGAAACGCTTATGCCGGCCGTCCTTGAGCTTGAAAGGGCTTACAAGAGGTTCAAGAATGAAAGGTCATTCAAGGAAGAACTGAAATGGTATCTGAGGGAATATGTGGGAAGGCCCACGCCGCTCTATTTTGCTGGGAGGTTGTCTGATAAGATAGGTGGCGCGAGGATCTATCTGAAGAGGGAGGACCTCTGCCATACGGGTGCGCACAAGATAAACAACACCATCGGCCAGGCGCTCCTTGCCGTGAGGATGGGTAAGAAGAGGGTCATAGCCGAGACCGGGGCCGGCCAGCACGGCGTGGCTACGGCGACTGTGGCGGCCCACTTCGGTCTCGAATGCGAGATCTATATGGGGACGGAGGATATGGAGAGACAGAAGCCGAACATCTTCAGGATGAAGCTCTTGGGTGCCAGGGTAAATCCCGTCTCATCAGGCAGTTGCACACTTAAAGACGCTATGAACGAGGCCCTTCGTGACTGGGTTACTAACGTCTTCGGGACATTCTATATCATAGGGACCGTTGCCGGTCCACACCCCTATCCCATGATGGTCAGGGACTTCCAGTCCGTTATAGGCCGGGAGGTGCGGAGACAGATAAGGGAGATGGTGGGGCGGCTGCCGGACTACCTCGTCGCGTGTGTTGGCGGCGGCAGTAATGCCGTAGGTCTCTTCCACCCATTTCTGAGGGACGGGAAGGTAAAGATGGTGGGTGTTGAGGCGGCCGGCTTGGGCCTGAGGAGCGGCAGGCACGCTGCATCCATCTGTGGAGGGAGTGTCGGTGTCCTCCATGGGAGCAAGACGTACCTTTTGCAGGACAGGTATGGCCAGGTAAAGGATACGCACTCCATATCCGCGGGGCTCGATTATCCGGGTGTGGGACCTGAGCACTGTTACCTCCACGATTCCGGCAGAGTGGAGTATCGGGCGGTTACGGATAAAGAGGCTATAGATGCCTTCAGCAAGCTCTCTCTCTATGAAGGTATCATCCCTGCCATGGAGAGTTCCCATGCGGTTGCCTATGCGATGAAGCTGGCCGGCTCCCTTTCAAAGGACAAGGTGGTCATAATCAACCTCTCCGGACGGGGCGATAAGGATATGAATACGGCCGCCAAGGTGATGGGGGTCAAGATATAGTGGCATCGAATGGATCTAATGTAGGTTGTGGGGTTGCCGGAAAGGCGCATGTGCGGATAGAGGACGCCTTTGCAAGGTTGAAAGAGGGGGGGGGGAAGGCGTTGGTGACCTTTGTGACGGCCGGAGACCCGGACATGGAGACTTCCAGGGAGATCATATTGACACTGGAAAGGGCTGGAGCTGACATGGTAGAGCTTGGCGTTCCCTTCTCGGACCCAATGGCGGACGGCCCGACCATCCAGGCTGCCTCTGAGAGGGCCCTGAAGAGTGGTACTACCCTTAAGAAGGTCCTACGGTTAGTCGGGGATGTACGCAGAGACAGCCGGATACCTATCATACTCTTTGGTTACTATAATCCGATATTCCGTTACGGACTTGAGCGGTTTGCCAGGGATGCCAAACTGGCCGGGGTCGATGGGCTTCTCGTTGTAGACCTGCCTCCGGAAGAGGCCGGTGAGTTAAAGGGGTGTGCGGATGATGCCGGACTCGATCTTATCTACCTTGTTACTCCCACGAGTGATGAGAACCGGATGCGCCTCATTACTAGCAGGGCATCGGGCTTCATATACTATATCTCGGTGCCCGGCGTTACCGGCGCGAGGAGCAAGCTTGCCGGGAGCATCCCGGCCTCCATAGAGAAGGTGAGGCGGTATACCGATCTGCCCATATGTGTTGGTTTCGGTATTTCGACACCGCTTCAAGCATCCACCGTTGCGAAGTGGGCGGACGGCGTGGTGGTGGGCAGCGCGATAATAAAGGTCATAGAGGCCAACTTGGGATCGAATGGCCTGGTGAAAAAGGTGGGGAACTTTGTAGGCTCCTTAAGAAGAGGCATGGACGGTTGATTATAAGGGCAAGAAGGGTACAGGTGTGTCATTGAAGTATACAGCGGAAGAACAGGGCCCGAAACATAGTGAGACCATGGATAGGGTTGAAGAGCTCGAGAGGCGCCTTCGAAAGGCGAACGAGGCGTTATCCGGCAGAGAAGAGGAGATCTCCAGGCTGCAGGGCAGGCTCAGGCTTATGGATATAGAGATGGCGATATACAGAGAGATAGGCAGTGTCAACGTAGGCGGGAAAGATATGAACCAGATGCTGGAGCACCTCATGGATCTGGTGCTCGATGCCGTTGGAACGGATGCCGGTACTATTTATCTCCTTGACGGCTCTACCTCCAGCCTTGTCTTTTCTGTTGTAAAGGGTCCTGTTGCCGGGAAACTTAAGGGTAAGAGGATCCCTCTGGATGGCGGTATCGCCGGCTGGGTTGCAAAGACGGGAAAGGCGTATATCTCTGACAGTCCGGCGGGTGACGCCATGTGGAATAAGGAGTTCGAGGTCGGGACCGGTTACAGCCACAGGGGTCTGATGGCGGTGCCTATAAAGGTTAATGAAGAGATCCTGGGTGTTGTGGAGGTTATCAACAAGCGGGAGGGTGAGTCTTTTAGTGGGAGGGATCTTGATGTGCTTATGTCACTTGCCAACCACGTTGCCATTATTCTCGATAAGGGGCGCCTGATATTGGAACTTGATAAGCGGGTAAGACAGTTCTCCACACTCACCGATGTTGGCA
>WGFD01000132.1 GCA_015492395.1 Deltaproteobacteria bacterium
GAGAAATTCAGCCTGGCCCTTCTCGCTCAGTACCTTCGTTATCGCCGCAGTTAGTGTCGTCTTCCCATGATCAACGTGACCAATCGTCCCTATATTTATGTGCGGCTTCGTCCTCTCAAATTTCGCCTTGCTCATCTCTACCTCCTTGAAATTGCATCTTGCTCTTCTTCTGATTCTACACTATCCACGGACCTTTGCAACTATCTCATCAGCTATCGATGCCGGAACCTGCTCGTAATGGGAAAACTGCATCGTGAATGTGGCCCTGCCTTGGGTTCTCGACCTAAGATCGGTTGCGTATCCAAACATATTCGCCAGCGGCACTTCACCTGCAACCACCTGAAAACCTCCGCGGGAATCCATACCCATTACCTTTCCCCTTCTCGAATTCAAATCACCTATAACATCCCCCATAAACTGTTCAGGCGTCACCATTTCAATCTCCATTATAGGTTCAAGAAGCACAGGCGACGCCTTTTTCACACCGTCTTTAAATCCCATAGAACCGGCTATCTTAAATGCCATCTCGGAAGAATCGACATCATGGTACGAACCGTCAAAGAGCGTCACCTTCACATCCACCACCGGGTATCCGGCCAAGACTCCCGTTTCCATGGCCTCCGCAACACCCTTCTGTACTGCAGGGATGTACTCCTTCGGCACCACCCCGCCAACTATCTCATTAACAAACTCGAAACCCTTACCTGCTTCGAGGGGCTCCAACTTCAACCACACATGGCCATACTGGCCACGTCCACCAGTTTGACGGATGTACTTGCTCTCGACCTTGGCCTCCTTGGTTATGGTCTCCTTATACGCAACCTGAGGCTTTCCTACATTGGCCTCCACCTTAAACTCCCTCAACATTCTGTCAACGATTATTTCAAGGTGGAGTTCACCCATCCCGGATATAATAGTCTGACCGGTCTCTTCATCGGTCTTCACCTTGAAAGACGGATCCTCCATCGCAAGCTTTTGGAGCGCGGTTCCCAACTTTTCCTGATCGGCCTTGGTCTTCGGCTCGATCGCAATACCTATCACCGGGTCAGGGAAGTCCATCGATTCGAGGATTATCTGCCTGGACTCATCACAGATGGTATCACCCGTGGTAGCCCCTTTGAATCCGACTATAGCCACGATATCGCCGGCGCTCACCTCCTTAACCTCCTCCCTCTTATTCGAATGCATCTTCACAAGCCTGCCAACCCGCTCCTTCTGCCCCTTTGTGGAGTTATACGCATAAGTACCGGAAGAGAGCCTGCCCGAGTAGACCCTCGTAAACGTCAACTGGCCGACAAATGGGTCCGTGGCTATCTTGAAGGCCAGCGCAGCAACCGGTTCATTTTCATCGGCCTTTCTCACCTCTTCCCGCTCGGTACCTGGAACGATCCCTTTGATTGCCGGGATATCTACGGGAGACGGCAGATAGTCCACAACCGCATCCAAGAGCGGCTGCACACCCTTGTTCTTGAATGCGGAGCCAAGGAAGACAGGGGTAACCGTCATATCTATGGTCCCCTTTCTTATCGCCTTCTTCAGCTCAGCCTCCGATATCCCGCCTCCTTCCAGGTATTTTTCCATCAAGCCTTCATCGCAGTCGGCCGCAGCCTCCATCAACTTCTCCCTGTATTCCGCAAAGAGATCCGCCATATCACTCGGCACATCTTCATAGCGGAACTTCGCCCCGACGGTGGATTCATCCCATACCATCGCCTTCTGAGCGACGAGGTCCACCATACCTTTAAAGTTATCTTCCGAGCCCAGAGGAAGCTGCATTACCAGTGGCCTTGTTTTAAGCCGTTCCTCCATCATCTCAACAACCCTGAAGAAGTCGGCCCCTACTCTGTCCATCTTGTTCACAAAGGCGATCCTAGGCACACTGTACTTGTCCGCCTGACGCCACACAGTTTCACTTTGAGGCTCAACCCCCCCAACGGAACAAAATACCGCAATAGCTCCATCCAGGACCCTCAAGGATCTCTCTACCTCGATGGTAAAGTCCACATGCCCCGGCGTATCGATGATATTGATCATGCACTCTTTCCATGCGCAGGTCGTGGCAGCGGAAGTTATGGTTATACCCCTCTCTCTCTCCTGCTCCATCCAGTCCATCACGGCGGTCCCGTCATGCACCTCACCTATCTTATAGGTCACACCGGTATAGAAGAGAATCCTCTCGGTGGTTGTGGTTTTACCGGCATCGATGTGGGCCATGATACCGATATTCCTCAGATTATCTATCTGTACTGACTTTGCCAAGATATAACTTCCTCCACTGTTTACAACAAATCATCGATGTAAACACTACCATCTATAATGGGCGAACGCCTTATTCGCATCCGCCATCTTATGCACATCCTCCCTCTTCTTCACAGAGCTGCCCTTCCTGTTGGACGCATCCATGATCTCCGCGGCAAGCCTTTCAAACATGGCCTTTCCAGGACGGCCGGCGGCATAGGTGACCATCCATCGGATCGCCAGTGCAAGCCGTCGGTCATGCCTCACCTCCACCGGAACTTGATAAGTTGCACCACCGACCCGGCGTGATCGTACCTCAAGCACAGGCTTGACATTCTCCAAAGCCCTCTTGAACACCTTGAGCGGGTCGTCCTGCGTGCGCTCCTCTACCAAACCAAAGGCGCTGTACACTATCGACTCGGCCACACTCTTCTTCCCATCCTTCATGATGGAGTTTATAAGCTTGGCCACAGACACATCATTGTACTTCGGGTCCGACACTATATGCCGGACAGGGGCTCTTCCCTTCCTAGACATCTCTCCTCCTGGAAGAAGACAGTAATTCAAGATTGACTAAAGTTACTTAGACCTCTTTGCTCCATACTTGGAACGTCCCTGCTTTCGATTCTGCACGCCTACCGTATCCAAGCTCCCCCTTACTATATGATACCTGACACCAGGAAGGTCCTTCACCCTTCCACCCCTTATAAGGACTATAGAGTGCTCTTGGAGGTTATGACCTTCCCCCGGTATATATGTAGTGACTTCCATGGCATTGGTCAACCGTACCCTGGCCACCTTTCTCAAGGCGGAGTTGGGCTTCTTCGGAGTCGTAGTATAGACTCTCACGCAAACACCCCTCTTCTGAGGACATCCGGCAAGCGCAGGAGAGGCCGTTTTCCTTTTGATTAGCTTTCTACCCTTCCTTACTAACTGGTTTATCGTAGGCATCTCTCACCGTCCCTATAAAAGTTTCGAGCAAATTTAGATATAATGCCAGAGATTATTTTTATTGTCAAGACCTTTAAACCCTAAGAAGTCTGCACTACACCCTCTTTTGTCTCATCCTCCTCTTGAACCTCTTCCTCTTCCCCCATATCTGCCTCATCCTCCTCTGCCTCAATAGCCATTTCAGCCTTCCTGTACATTGGGAACCCGGTTCCTGCGGGGACGATCCTGCCCATGATAACGTTCTCCTTAAGTCCCCTCAAGTGATCAATCTTGCCACAGACAGAGGCATCGGTGAGCACCTTGGTAGTCTCCTGGAAGGAAGCGGCAGAAATGAAGCTCTCCGTCGACAGTGATGCCTTCGTTATGCCTTGAAGAACCGGCTCGGCTATGGCGGGCACCTTACCCTCGATAAGGACCCTTTCGTTTTCGTCCTCGAATACCGTTCTGTCAACCTGCTCCCCGTCCAGAAGCATGGTATCCCCACTGCTCTTTATCTTTACCTTCCTGAGCATCTGCCTGACTATGACCTCGATGTGCTTATCGTTTATCTTGACACCCTGCAAGCGATAGATCTCCTGCACTTCGTCAACAAGATATTTGGCCAGCTCCTTTACTCCAAGTACCCGTAAGATATCGTGCGGATTCACAGAACCATCCATCAATTGTTCCCCAGCCCTTATCTGATCTCCTTCTCTAACACTTATATGTTTACCTTTAGGGAGAAGGTACTCCTTGACTTCACCAACATCAGGCCTGACTATGACCTTTCTCTTGCCCTTTGTATCCTTCCCAAAGCTTATTGTCCCGTCAATCTCGCTAATTACGGCGCAGTCCTTGGGCTTTCTGGCCTCGAACAGTTCGGCAACCCGGGGAAGCCCACCGGTTATATCCTTGGTCTTTGCCGTCTCGCGCGGTATCTTTGCAATGATATCTCCTGCCTTCACATGGTCGCCCTCGCTGACGGTAATGATCGCTCCTATGGGCAACGCGTACCTGGCTGCCATAGATGTGCCGGGGATCTTCGATGTCTTACCGGACTCTTCCTTGATCGACACCCTTGGACGCAGGTCGCCCTCCTTATAGCTCACCACCACCTTACTGGAAAGCCCGGTGACTTCATCCACCTGTTCTCTCATAGTCTTGCCATCTATGATATCTCCAAACTTTATATAACCTCCAACCTCCGTTAAGATGGGCACCGTATACGGATCCCACTCCGCCAATATATCTCCCGCCTGCACCTCCTGGCCATCCTGAACCTTCAGTTTCGCTCCATATATAACGGAATTTACCTCCCGATCCCTACCCTCTTTATCCTTGATAGCCATCTCACCATTCCTGTTCATAACGATGGATTCACCGAGTGAATTGACCGCACAATGCACATTGCGCAGGCTAACGACGCCATTGTGCCTTGCTTCAAGCGTGGTCTGCTCCGCCATACGACTGGCGGTACCGCCTATATGGAAGGTTCTCATAGTGAGCTGCGTGCCGGGCTCGCCTATGGATTGCGCCGCTATCACACCCACAGCTTCCCCCTTCTCCACCGTCCTGCCGCGGGCAAGGTCTCTCCCATAACACTTGACGCATATACCCCTTCGACTCCTGCAGGTAAGTACACTCCGTATCTTGATCTTCTCTATACCGGCATCCTCCAGTCTCCTGACACCTACCTCATCGATCTCCTGGTTCGCCCCTATCAGCACATTGCCGGTAAATGGATCAACCACATCCTCTAGGGCAACCCTTCCAAGGACCCTTTCCCCTAGAGGCTCGATGATCTCTCCACCCTCCACCAGCGAAGTTAAGTATATACCGTCCAGAGTCCCGCAGTCCTCTTCACTTATGATGGCATCCTGAGCGACATCGACGAGTCTCCTGGTAAGATATCCGGAGTTTGCGGTCTTCAGCGCGGTATCGGCCAGCCCCTTTCTCGCACCATGGGTGGATATGAAATACTGTAAGACGGTGAGGCCCTCCCTGAAGTTCGCGGTAATAGGGGTCTCGATTATCTCGCCGGATGGCTTCGCCATAAGACCCCTCATGCCGGCCAACTGCCTTATCTGCTGCGCACCACCCCTCGCGCCCGAATCCGCCATTATAAATATTGGATTGAAGCTGGACACCGTCCGCATCTTATCCTTTTTATCTCCAATGGCATCTGTTCCGAGCCCCTTAAGCATCTCCTCGGCTATTGCCTCGGTTGCATGCGCCCAGATATCTATCACCTTATTATAGCGCTCCCCATCCGTAATGAGCCTTTCATTGTACTGCTTCTGAATCTCCTGAACCTCCGCATAGGCGTTATCCAGGAGTGTCTGTTTATTCTCCGGGATCCGAAGGTCATCGATACATATGGATATCCCCGCCTTGGTAGCATACTTAAAACCGAGATCCTTCAACTTATCCGCAAGTATAACGGTCTTCTTGTTCCCGGCCTTTCGGTAGCAGATATCTATCAGATGCGCCAGATGTTTTTTGTCCATAATCCTGTTAATCACATCGAATGGTATCTCCTCAGGCATTACATCGCTCAACAGTATCCTGCCAACGGTAGTATCAACCTTATTTCCATCCATCCTTACCCTAACCTTCGCCTGCAGGTGAACCTCACCGGCATCATAGGCCGCCCTTACTTCATCGATGGAAGAGAATAATTTGCCTTCACCCTCCACACCGTACTTTTCCCTGGTAATATAGTATAGTCCAAGCACGATATCCTGTGTAGGCACTATAACCGGCTTGCCGTTAGCCGGGGAAAGGATGTTATTTGTAGACATCATCAATATCCTGGCCTCCGCCTGAGCCTCCAGGGACAGTGGCAAATGGACCGCCATCTGATCTCCATCGAAGTCTGCATTGAAGGCCGTACATACCAATGGATGGAGTTGTATAGCCTTGCCCTCTATGAGCATCGGTTCGAAGGCCTGCATACCAAGCCTGTGGAGGGTTGGAGCCCTGTTAAGCAGTACAGGATGCTCTCTTATGACCTCGTCCAGGACATCCCATACCTCAGGCCTCTCCTTCTCGGCCATCTTCTTCGCGTTCTTGATGGTCGTTGCGTAGCCCTTCTCTTCCAGCTTCTGATATATAAAAGGTTTAAAGAGCTCCAGGGCCATCTTTTTTGGCAGGCCGCATTGATGCAGCCGCAAGTCCGGCCCTATCACGATAACGGAACGCCCTGAGTAGTCCACGCGCTTTCCAAGCAAGTTCTGCCTGAAGCGCCCCCCCTTACCCTTTATCATGTCACTGAGGGACTTGAGAGCGCGCTTATTCTGACCGGTAATGACTCGTCCCCTCTTGCCGTTATCGAAGAGGGCGTCTACGGCCTCTTGGAGCATTCTCTTCTCGTTCCTGATAATTATCTCCGGGGCATTGAGCTCCATAAGCCTCTTGAGGCGACTGTTTCTGTTAATGACCCTCCTGTACAAGTCGTTAAGGTCAGACGTGGCAAATCTTCCCCCATCCAGGGGAACCAGCGGCCTGAGGTCCGGGGGCAAGACTGGTATCACGTCCAGAATCATCCACTCCGGCTTATTGCCGGACAGTCTGAAGGCATCTATGACCTTCAATCTCTTAACCAGTTTCCTCTTCTTGGCGTCCGAGGTCGTCTCCTTGATCTCTTCCCTGATGGAAACGGAGGTGCTCTCGATATCTATCTTCCTAAGCATCTCGCGTATGGCTTCCGCGCCCATTCCAGCGACGAAGCCGTCCGGCCCATGCTCCTCGACGGCCTTAAGATGGCTCTCTTCACTGAGAAGTTCGCCTTCTCGTATATGGGTGTCCTTAGGATCGATTACGATGTAGTTTTCATAGTAGAGTACCCTCTCCAACTCCCTGAGGGTTATATCAAGCAAAGTAGCTATTCTGGAAGGCAGGCTTCTGGTAAACCAGATGTGTGCGACAGGAGCAGCCAACTCTATATGTCCCATCCGCTCTCTTCTGACCTTGGACGGAATCACCTCAACACCGCACTTTTCACATATTGTACCTCTATGCTTCATCCTCTTATACTTCCCGCAGTTGCACTCGAAGTCTTTGACAGGCCCAAAGATTTTGGCGCAGAACAGACCGTCTCTCTCCGGTTTGAATGTCCTATAGTTGATTGTTTCAGGTTTCTTCACCTCGCCATGAGACCATTCTCTGATCTTGTCCGAAGAGGCAAGGGTTATCCTTATGGCGTTAAAATCCATCGGCCTTTTTTGCTTTTCGAAAAGAGCCATTAGGCTTTCCAAGGTTCCCTCCCGTTTAAAATTATTGATAAAGTATTGAAGCTCCCCCTGCCGCAAGCTGCGGACCTGCCTGTACCACTGCAGACCGGCGTTCGCGATGCATGTTCAACTATTGATTGTCCTCTCCCAGAAGCTCTGCATCTAGCGCCAGGCTCTGAAGCTCCTTTACGAGGACGCTGAAGGACTCAGGAATACTGGGTTCGACTGTATAGTCACCCTTCACTATAGATTCATACATCTTAGTCCTCCCGGTAACATCGTCAGACTTGACTGTGAGGAATTCCTGGAGCGCATATGCCGCACCGTAAGCCTCCATCGCCCAAACCTCCATTTCTCCCAGTCTCTGTCCGCCGAATTGGGCCTTTCCGCCAAGGGGCTGCTGGGTAACCAGAGAGTATGGTCCTGTTGACCTCGCGTGGATCTTGTCATCGACCAAGTGGTGCAGCTTTAACATATACATCACCCCTACAGTTACCCTCTGATCGAACCGCTCGCCGGTCCTCCCATCGAACAGTACGCTCTCAATGTCAACACCGGCCTTGACAAGCGCATCTTTTATATCTTCTTCCGTTGCGCCATCAAAGACAGGGCTGGCGATAAGCACTCCATTCTTAACCCTCTTGGCAACCTCAACGACTTCTTCGTCGGATAAGGTATTCAAGAATCTGCTTATTTCCGGAGCCCCATATGTCTTCTTCAACCTTTCTCGCAAAGATTTAGGCTCCAGGTTTGCCTCCAAATACTTGCCAATACCTTCTCCAAGCTTCCTGGCAGCCCATCCAAGGTGTGTCTCCAGAATCTGTCCGACATTCATCCTGGAAGGCACGCCAAGTGGATTCAAAACAATATCCACAGGAGTTCCATCTTCAAGGTAGGGCATATCTTCTTCAGGCAATATCTTGGATACGACACCCTTATTGCCATGCCGACCGGCCATCTTATCACCGACGGATAATTTCCGCTTCATCGCCACATAGATCTTAACCATCTTGATAACACCGGGCGGCAATTCATCGCCTCTCTTAAGCCTATTCATCCTTTCATTAAAAACAACCTTCACAAGATCGACCTGCTCACTCATGCTATCTAGGATACTCCTTATCTCTTCCTCGGTCTTTTCGTCACCAACGAGCGATATCTCCTTCAACCTGCCGGCCGTAACCTTCTCCAACTTATCATCCGTAAGGATCTCGCCCTTCTTAAGAAGCGTCTTGTTCTTCTTATCGGTGATCGTTACGGCACACTTCTTTCCTTTCAACAAGCCCTTCACCCTTCTGTAGACATTAGACCTCACAATCTCGACCTCGTCCTCCCGGTCCTTCAAGAGTCTTGCTATCTCCCTGTCCTCGATGGACTTCATCCTCTCATCTTTTTCAATACCTTTCCTGGAGAAGACCTTGGCATCTATAACCACCCCCTCTATACCGGGAGGCACCTTATAAGATGTATCCTTGACATCTTCGGCTTTCTCTCCGAATATGGCCCTCAGGAGTTTTTCTTCAGGAGTAAGATGTGTCTCCCCTTTAGGCGTCACCTTCCCTGCCAGTATGTCGCCCGCCCTAACCTCGGCTCCTATCCTTATAATGCCGGACTCATCCAGATTCGCAAGGGCATCCTCACCGATATTCGGTATATCTCTTGTGATCTCTTCTTTCCCGAGCTTCATATCCCTGGCAACCACCTCAAATTCCTCTATATGGACGGAGGTGAAGACATCTTCCTTGATGAGTCTTTCACTTACAAGTATGGAATCCTCGAAGTTGTATCCGCCCCACGGCATAAATGCAACCAACACATTCTTGCCAAGGGCCAGTTCACCACGGCTGGTGGATGCACCATCCGCTATGACATCTCCGGCCTTGAACACATCCCCCTTCGTCACTATGGGCTTCTGGTTCAAACAGGTATTCTGATTGGACCGTCTGAACTTGACAAGATTATATATGTCGACACCCCCATCCTCGCACCTGGCAACGATCCTGGTTCCATCGACGTCCTCAACAACACCATCCCTTTTGGCAACCTTTGCGACACCGGAATCCTTGGCAACTACGGCATCCATCCCTGTTCCCACAAGCGGGGCCTCGGTCTGTACAAGCGGAACGGCCTGACGCTGCATATTGGACCCCATCAGCGCCCTGTTGGCATCGTCATTCTCAAGGAAGGGCACCAACGAGGTGGCGACACTGACCAACTGATTTGGAGAAACATCCATGAGCGTAACCTCTTCAGGGCGGACCATTACAAATTCGCTATCCTTTCTCACGGTTACAAGGTCACTCAGGAATCTTCCGTCTTTATCCAGAGGGGCGTTTGCCTGGGCTATCACATGCCCCTCCTCATCCAGCGCGGACAGGTACTTGATCCTGTTGGTAACCTTTCCGTTAAGTACCTCTCTATACGGCGTCTCTATGAAGCCGAACTCGTTTACACGTGCATATGTGCTTAATGAAACGATAAGTCCTATATTTGGCCCTTCCGGCGTCTCGATGGGGCATATCCTGCCGTAGTGCGTGGCATGCACGTCCCTGACCTCGAAGCCGGCCCTCTCCCTCGTTAGGCCCCCAGGCCCCAAAGCGGATAGACGCCTCTTGTGGGTGATCTCCGACAACGGATTCGTCTGATCCATGAACTGGGATAACTGACTCGAGCCGAAAAATTCCTTCACCACGGCCGTCACCGGCTTTGGATTTATCAGATCATACGGCATAAGGGTCTCGACGTCGCCAAGACTCATCCTCTCTTTCACAGCCCTCTCCATGCGCAACAGGCCTATCCTATACTGATTTTCAAGCAGCTCGCCCACGCACCTGACTCGCCTGTTACCCAAATGGTCGATGTCGTCTACCGATCCATGCCCTATCTTAAGCCCCCTAAGGTACCGCACCACTTCGAGTATATCTTCTTTCCTTAGAGTGGTACACTTCAAAGGAACGTCGAAGCCCAGCTTCCTATTGATCTTCAGCCTTCCCACCTTCGACAGATTATACCTATCCGGATCGAAGAAGAGATTGTGGAAGAACTGGCTCGCAGACACTACGCTTGGAGGATCCCCGGGTTTAAGCCTCTTATATATCTCCACCTTGGCATTAAGGGTCATATTCGTGGAGATATCCTCCGGATTGACCTTCCTGTACTCCTGGAGCAGCCTTGAATCTTCTCCCCCAACCCTATCATTCAACAGGGTTTCCTTAAATGACGGTCCAACTCCCTCCATAGATAGCAAGCGGAAGCCCTTGATTCCCCTCTTCGATATCTCTTCGTACTTTTCCTTTGTCAAGACCTGATTGCACTCTAAAACCACCTCTCCTGTGGTCGAATCAACGATATCCTTGGCTGTGACCCTCCCGATGACCTCCTCAAGCTCGATAGGGATATGCGTGATTCCGCCCGCGAGGAGCTTTTTTACCGCCACCCTGGTAAACTTCCTATCCTTCTTTACTATTATCTCACCACTCTTGGGATCCTTTACATCCCTGCTCGCCCTTGTTCCCAAGAGGCAGTCCGGTTCCACAGACTTCAATAGTCTTTTCCCGTCAAAAACGACCTCTTCCGTCGGGTAGAAGTAGTTTAAGAGCTCCTCAATAGAGTACCCCAATGCCTTCAGGAGGATCGTTACCGGCATCTTTCTGCCCTTGTCAATCCTTGTGTAGATCCA
>WGFD01000133.1 GCA_015492395.1 Deltaproteobacteria bacterium
TAAGAGACAGACGATAGTCCTGCAGCACTATGTCTTCAAGAAGAACATCCGGTATATACGGGACAAGCAGGCCGAAGCGGTCTCTATAGAGTCGGAGATCAACAGGATGAAGAGGGATATCATGGAGATGGAGAGGGCGGAGGGGAGGTTGAGGAGTCTGGAGAGAAACCTGAAGAGGCTGGAGGGCCGCTTTATGCTCCTTCAGGGCAGGTTGCCGTCGGAGAAACAACTCTCAGGCATATTGAAAGAGTTTACAACCTCCGGCTCCGGTCAGGATGTAGAGATAAAGACCTTGAGACCCATGGAGATGGAAGATATGGGCGAATACTTCAGGTTGCCGTTCCAGGTGGCTATGGAGACCAGGTTCACGGACTTCGGAAACTACCTCTACAGGCTCGAGAACCTCCCGAAGATCGTTACGATAGAGAACTTCAGGATAGAGTCCAAGAAGGGGTCTCTTCCCGGCGCTATCTCTGTTCAGCTATTCATCAGCACGTATATGATGGGAGCAGAGGCGCGTAAGTAAGTGAACATGCATAGCGAGCGCAGTACAATCGGATAATCCCTTGCATGAGGAGATTCCCTGTCTGTTACAGGCAGGCCCGCAGCTTGCTGCAGGGAACTTCAAGTAGTGACGTGATAATATGTATTCGAATGAATGTAAAAAACGGTTTGGAAGATTGCTAGTGTTTCTTCTTATGTTTTTATCTGTTTTTTCGAGCCGGTTTGCGTCTGCTCAGGGAGAGCGTGAAGTCGAATCACTCTCCAGGACAAGGGCTGTGCCGGAATCCGACAAGGTCGAATTCCGGTGGGGGAGGGATCCCTTTGTACCGATTGTGGATACCGGCGGTCCACCCGGCTTGCAACTGAAGGCCGTCTTTTTTAACAAACAGAGACCTTCCGCAATCATTGGCGAGAAGATACTCTACAGAGGGGACAGCATTGACGATCTAAAAGTGATTGATATAGGTAAGGACTATGTTATACTTCGTGGTGAAGGAGCGGATCTGCGCCTGACCCTGGAGGGTTCGTAGACATTGTCATGATGTGCTTGAAGGTTAGATCCATTCCATTGCCTAAACTCTGTTATGGCGCCGTATTCCTTATGCTCTTCTCCATCGTTCTCCCTTTCCGGGTATCTGCGGAGGAGCCTGGTGTTAAGAACAGAGTGGAGGGAGAGAAGAGGATTTTTACCATAGAGGTCAGGGATGCGGACATCAAGGATGTCCTGAGGGGTCTGGCACAGCAGAGCGGCATGGGGATAATCCTGAGCAGGGGTGTCGAGGGCAAGGTGACCTTCAGCTTCAGGGATGTAACACTCCGGGAGGCCCTGGACATACTCCTCAGGGCATACAACTACCACTACTCTATAGATAATAATGTCATATGGGTAGGGAAGAAGGGCGACATCCCACAGATCGAAGAGGAGTTGGGTGTCGAGGTGATCCAGTTGAACTACGCAAAGGCATCGGAGATCGCCGGTCAGTTGAAGCTGGTCTTGAGCGAGGGTGGGACTGTAACGCCTGACAACAGGACGAACAAGATAATCATACGTGACAAGATGGCTAATATCGAGGATGCGAAAAGCCTGGTGTCGAGACTCGATATGCGGGAGGTCCAGGTCATCATCGAAGCCAGGATCGTTGAGGCGAGCACAAACTTTACAAGGGAGTTGGGTATACAGTGGGGAGGCAGTTATACCACCGCTGGCGGGAGCAACCAGGCGACAGGTTCACAGGTTATAGGCGCCGAAAGATTCGGATCCGCCCCTTCCGGAAGGGACTATGCGGTTAATATGCCGGTCTCCGGACCTACGGCCGGCCTTGGCCTTATAATAGGCAGCCTGGGGAGCAATATCTTGTTGGATATGGAGCTGTCGGCCGCAGAGAGAGATGGAAAGGCGAAGATAGTATCACAGCCGAAGATAACCACACTGAGCAACAAGCCTGCAACTATCCACAGCGGTATCACGTACCGTGTGAAGACCACTTCATCCACAAACGTTTACGGAGGAACGGCATCTGCCTCCACCACGACTGGGATAGGGCTTGAGGAGGTGAAGACAGGCATAGATCTTACGGTCACGCCCCAGACATCGGCGGACGGCTTTATTATGCTCAAGATATCTACCACCAAGAGTGAGCCGGACTTCAGCAGGACAGTCGACGGTATACCGGGTGTCACGGACAAGAGCGCATCTACCGTTGTCATGGTGAGGGACGGTGAAACCACCGTAATAGGGGGGCTTTATAGAAGTTCCGTATCATCTTCGGATAGGAGGGTGCCTTTTCTGTCAAAGATACCGTTTTTGGGGATATTCTTTAAATCTACCAGCAAATCGTCCGACAATGAAGAGCTTCTGGTGTTTATTACGCCGAGAATATTTAAGCACAACAAGGAGGTGGTATTTTGAAGCCGCAGGGAGGTTCCATCAGCAAGTCGGCCTTGCTAGCCTTGATAATTATAGTTCTGGGAGGAGGTCTTGTCGTATATCTTATGTCAATGGAAGGCAAAAGAGGACCGGCATCGCCTGAGAGGATAGTAAAGAGGATGAAGATAAGGGCTCCCAGGGCATCGATTCCTCCCCAGGTGGACAAAGGAAAGGAATCAAAACCGCAGAAAGCAAAGGAAAAGAAGCAGGAAAAAGATGTGGTGAAAAAAGACACGAGGGAGCGTGAGGTCAAACCCGTAGTAAAGCCTCCCAGAGCTGTCTCTTATACA
>WGFD01000134.1 GCA_015492395.1 Deltaproteobacteria bacterium
ACGTAACCCCTTGAGTAAGCTGGTGGGCCGCGTAGGGCTCGAACCTACGACCCGCTGATTAAGAGTCAGCTGCTCTACCAAACTGAGCTAGCGGCCCGACGGTCTTATTTTATGGTGCGCCTGAGAGGATTTGAACCTCCGACCCTCGGCTTCGGAGGCCGATGCTCTATCCACTGAGCTACAGGCGCATACGCGCCCGGCAGGATTCGAACCCGCGACCCTCTGATTCGAAGTCAGACGCTCTATCCAGCTGAGCTACGGGCGCACACATCCTCCCTTTTCAAAGCACATCGAAGATCCCTACAGCAGGCCGCGAGGAATACATCCGGTGTGCATCTCTAATCGAACGCAATATGCCGGACACCGAGAATCTGGGGTGGATGAGGGGATTCGAACCCCCGACCCTCGGAGCCACAGTCCGATGCTCTAACCCCTGAGCTACATCCACCAGAAGCCGCCACTGATAAAAGATGTCGCCGTACCCCGGGAAACCGGCCTTTTTATTAACACAGATCATACCATATTGTCAACTTATTCAGCCGCCCGTTCGGCTAGCCAACAATACTATCTGTTTCACCGTGAACTCACGGCAGCCCACTGGACACTATACAGGACAATATCCTCATCATAGCTTTCGCCGGGCACCTCAACCCTTCCAACAAGCTGGTACTCTCCCGGCACAGTGTTAACCGGGATCTTTATTGAAAAGTTCTGTGATGCCACGGTATTGCCGGGAGCCGTACTGCTGTAGCTCATGAGTACTTCTTCGCTCCCATCCGGCATAACGACTACGACAGATGCGGTACCGGACTTGGGCGCAGGACCGGTATTTTCAAGCCTCACATTGTATGACACGGTGTCCCCGGGAGAGACCAGGGTAGAACCGTTAGGGGTTACAGAGATGGTGACGACAGGCGCTGGAAGAGATAGTGCATTATAGATATTCAATCTGCCACCCGTCAGCACCGGTATCCCCAGATAGTCGGTACCATTCAGTATCCTCCACCTCACCTCGTTGTTGGTCTGGGCCGAATCATACGCCATAAGCAATGCAACACTGCCAGCCACATGCGGTGTGGCCATCGATGTCCCGCTGAAGTAGCTGTACGTATCGCCGGGCGTGGTACTCAGCACATTGACACCGGGAGCGGAAAGGTCTACGGATACACTCCCATAGTTGGAGAAGGATGCCAGTATATCGTCATGGTTGGTAGCGGCTACCGATATTATGTTATCCAGTTCATAACTTGCCGGATATTCAGGCGTGATATCGTTATTGTCGCCGATACCGTCCAGTCCTCCATTCCCCGCGGCCGCGACGAAGATAGTCCCGGACGCCCTTATTGCGTCGAATTCGGCTTGACTGTACGGTCCTCCCCCATAGCTGTTGTTGGACACCCTGACACCCATCATCGATGCGTATTCCACCGCCTCTATGATATCGGCACTGCTGGTAGAGCAGAATATAAGAAGATACCTTTTAAATATCTTCAGCGGCATGATACGTACATTCCAGTTGATGCCGGTCACTCCGGTACCGTTATTACCAACTGCGCCTATTGTTCCCGAGGTATGCGTGCCATGCCCGCCACAGATACTCTCTTCATTCGGGACGTTATCATTTCTTGCAAAGTCCCACCCATTGACGTCATCGACATAGCCGTTTCCATCATCGTCTATCCCGTTGCCCGGGACTTCACCCGGATTGGTCCATATATTGGCCGTAAGGTCCTCATGAGCCGAATCAATACCGGAATCCAAGACCGCAACGGCAATGCCGGGATCCCCGGTTGTTATATCCCAGGCCTCTGGGGCGTCTATGTCGGCATCGAATGTGCCGCCGGTCTGACCGGTATTGTTCAGTCCCCACATTTGACTGTAGCTGGGATCGTTAGGGGTCGCATTAAGGTACCTCAGGTAGTTGGGTTCCGCGTATTCGACTTCCGGCAGGGAGTTCAGGAGATCAACCACCGTGTTGACGGTGTTCCTGGGAACTCTAAGGCGATACAGGGGGAGCAGGTGGAATTTCTTCATAATCTTCCCCCGTACCTGCGCCACAATGGACTCTATCACATCACCACTTACATCACCTTGAAACTTCACCAGCACCTGATTCGGCAGATGGTCAGGCCTGTAATCGGCCCCGGCATCCGCCACTATACCCAGAGAAAAGGCAGTCAGGCAGACGGTCAACAAAAAAACGATCAACCTCTTTTTCACTTTACACCTCCTATCTAGTTTTCGGCCGTAAAGGGCCATTTTGCAGCTCCCCGCGGCAAGCTGCCTGTCAATATTGGCAGACAGGCCAATCCTGGCGGACGGCAGACAGGCGCTCGCTATGCATGTTCAAAATGTCAGTGTGTCTACCTTTCAAGCTGTTCGTACGGCACCTCCACGCAGGCCGCCAGGTTCCATGAGCGGATCTTATTGAAACTGTTTCCGTATCGAAGCGGGTATCAGTGTCCCGGCAGGTCTCCTGACAGGCGCTATTCAGCGGTCTCTTCAGTGGGTGTTGTCCCAGAACAGGAGGTAAACCGACGCCACACTCATCACATTGAGCGGCGAGGCCCAGTCCGCAAGGTTCTTCATCCCCTGCGGTTTATAGTGGTCGAAACCGAAGAAGTCATAATATAATGATATCCTTTCTCTGCAACTTTGGTATGTTCCATGGATTGGAAAAGTTCTTGTCATCGCCCTCCGAATCGTCACTCGGGAAGTAATCCGTATGGTTATTCACCTTTGTAAACAGTTCAGCCAGATCATAGACATTCCGATTCCCTATATAGTCCCTCCAATAGTCCCAGATGACGCTCTTCTCATCATAGTTGCCCGTCACCAGTGGTATATTCAGACCCGTCCCGTTCAGTCCATTCAGGAACGGATGGTCATCGTAGTCCAGGAAGTGGTGCACACCAAGGCCAAGGAGGCCAAGCCACTCACCGAAACCGCGGAAACTGGCACGGAACTCAGCGGGATATTGACAAATCCGCTCTCCCCTTCCAGGGATACCCGGATATTATAGTTATACCTGCCGATCATGGAGCGGAACCATGAACGGTATACCTACATATTCTTCCGGTGGGGACGCCGGGGGCAACTTCCTATACGCTATCTCGTTATCGAATACATCAAGGAGTCTTATCTTATCCCCAACCCGGGGATTTGATATCCTGACCCTCAATGTCGCCTCCTGGCCGGGCCGGGGCATCGATGGGTGAACGGTAATATCTAAGATTCGGACGGTCCCGGCATCGACAGGCCGGCGCCGGACAAGAAAGACAGAAAGAACATCGCCACCGCTATCTTCACTACAAGACTTGTTTATCTCACTAATGACATGCCGCCCAGACTCCAGCCCTCTTCAGAGACTCGCTCTCCTCAGGTTAACATCCATCTTACTGGACCTCGTTGAAACCTTCTTGTCCACGGATTTCGCACCGGAGGACTCCACCTTCCTCTCATACCCCTTGAGAGACTTCGTAAGGTAACCTATCATATTGGCAGCGATACCGATAATCTGCTCCTCAGAATAGCCGTTCTTCTTTAAGATTCTGTAGAACAGCTTTGCTACGATCTCCGAACCTCTTTCCGTATCCTCGGAAACAAGACCGACTATCTTTTCAAAGTCCGGCGCATCCACAACTATCACCTCCCTCTGTACTATGGTTCGTCTATAATAGTTTCTCTTCGATCCGTAAAGGGCCGTTTCCGGATCAGGCGAATTCCGGCATCTGCTCCTACCTCCAGGATATCTTGCAGTCAACTATGACGGCTTCGTGAAAAGTCCTTCTACTCTGTTGTTCTCCATCCTTCGCCCGCCTGTGCACGGACAGGTTACTGCGGCGTACGTCCTCGCCACGTCCCTGCCTGCGACGCGGCATACAAGGGGTCGTTACTCAGGATTCGCTTACCTTGCATCTCTTGGGCTTTTTACCGTGCCGTCCCTATTTTCGACCTTTTATGAGTTTATCAACTATGACAACCAGTCCGCCGGCCAGGAGCAGTATAGTAACACCGGGATACTTTACTCCGTAAACGACCGGCGTCAATGCCGCTCTCGATATGCCCCGCAGGGTCTCATGCCTCCCGATATAGTCCGCCAACGGGGGTGAGTATGTGTAATATAGCCTCACGAAGGCCCGGCCAGGCGCATTCGTAATGAGGAACTTGTCCCTGAAGTCCCGGAGAACCTCCACCTGAGGGGCAAGATAGCTGCCGTAAGCCGCCGTGGCTATAAAACAACCTCCTCCGGCGGATGCCCCCCCGTCGTCCGCGCCCCCACTTGCGGCTCCCACGGCCGTCACGAACTCCCACGAGTAGTCTGAGGGCATGTTGTTGCCGGCAAGATCCTTCACCCCTGAGGTGACGG
>WGFD01000135.1 GCA_015492395.1 Deltaproteobacteria bacterium
TAGGAGACGATGTCATTGATCTGCCGTTGCTCAGAAGGGCAGGCTTTTCGGTGGCCGTCGCGGATGCCGTCGACGAAGTAAAGGAATATGTGGACTACGCGACAAGGAGGAATGGTGGTTGTGGTGCGGTGAGGGAGGTCTGTGAACTTATCTTGAAGGTCCAGGGGAAGTGGGGGGAGGTGACTTCGAGGTATTTTTCCTAGCCGTCACCGGACAAGAACTACTCATATATGTTAATAACTTACGATAAGGGTGTGCGTGCCTTTACAGCCATAAAGGTGGGTGGTATAATCCCGGAATGAGTATTATCCTGAGCAGACATATGAGGGGTATATTGATTGCCCTCATAACCGTATCCCTTATCACCATGACCGTGCTTTTATATGTTAACCGCAGGTACAGGGGAGGGCTGGAGGTTGGAAAGATCAGGGTCTCCGCCTCTGAGGTGGAGATAGACGAGGTGAGTTATACCGAGACCAAGGATGGGAACCTCCTGTGGCGAATGGAGGCGGATTCGGCTCACTACTTAAAAGAAGAGGATCTTGTAGTCTTAAAAGATGTTACAGTGATCTATTACTCCGGCGATGAAGTCAACTATACACTTAAAGGGAATAAGGGGAGGTTCTGGCAGGATAGCGGTGACATAGAGGTGACTGGCGACGTGGAGCTGCAGTCGGAGGATGGTTACAGCTTGAGTACGGAGTTGTTGCGCTATATAGCGTCGAAGAGAATCATAACCTCTGATAGTATGATAAATGCGACGGGCCCCAAGGTGAGGTTGGAGGGTACAGGTCTGGTAGTCTTTATTGAAACTGAGAAGTTTACGGTCCCTCAAAGGGTAAAGGTATGGATGGATGGTGTCCTGTTGTAAAGGACATAGCCGGCATCTCCGGGTTATGAGAGGTGTGGTCGGCTTTATCTTGCTGATTTTACTTGCCTGGGCTCCAGGGGATACCATTAATGCCGGGGATGCGGGTGATTTTCAGCTCGAAAGGCTCACAATAACAGCGGATACCATGTATGCCGACAGAAAGAAGCAAGTTGTGAGATTCGAAGGGAATGTTGTCGCCGAACAGAAGGACTTTACCATGCATGCCGCAAAACTCCTGATATATTATAAAGAAGAAGAGATTAAAGAGATAGTTGCGATGGGCGATGTAGTTATCAGGCAGCCCGGGAGGGTGGCGACAAGCCGGAAGGCCGTGTATAACAGGATTGAGAGGAGTATAGTTCTGACAGGCAGTCCAAAGGTGGAGCAGGGTAAGGACGTAGTGACCGGTGAGAAGATAACAATATATATAGATCAGGAAAAGAGTATAGTCGAGGGTGGCGCCAACAAGAGGGTTAAGGCCGTTATCTATCCCAAGGAACAGGAGACATCCGGGCAAAAGAGATGAAGCGCCTATCCGCTGACAATCTGGTCAAGGCTTACAAGGGAAGGAAGGTGGTAGATAAGGTAAGCCTGTCTATAGAGCCGGGCGAGATAGTAGGCCTTCTCGGGCCGAATGGCGCCGGCAAGACGACTACCTTTTATATGTTCGTAGGCTTGGTGGTCCCTGAAAGCGGGATGGTATTCTTCGGTGAAGAAGATATAACCAAGCTGCCTATGTACCAGAGGGCCAGACTGGGCATAAGCTACCTGCCACAAGAACCATCCGTATTTAGAAAACTCACTGTTGGCGATAACATAAGGGCCATCCTGGAGTTCCTCGAATTGTCGAAGGAAGAGGAAAAGAGGAGGTTGGAGGGACTGTTGAATGACTTGGGATTAGAACAGGTAGTTGATGTTAAAGCATATTCACTTTCCGGCGGCGAGAGGAGAAGGGTCGAGATTGCCAGGGCACTCGTCAACTCTCCCTTATTTGTCTTGCTGGATGAACCCTTTGCAGGGATAGATCCCATTGCTGTAGGTGATATTCAGGATATCGTTAGGATACTGAAGTCCAAGGATATAGGGGTGTTGATTACCGACCATAATGTGCGGGAAACATTGAATATATGTGACAGGGCATATATAATAGATGATGGTAGGATTATTGAGACCGGCATGCCCGAAGAGATATTGGCGAGCAAGATGGTCAGGGCCGCCTATCTCGGAGAAAATTTCAGATTATGAGTGGTGATTAAGGTTATCGAGCTGTCCGATGTATCCTAAGTTGAAACAGGAGATGAGGCTGAGCCAGCAGTTGGTAATGACTCCCCAACTGCAGATGGCCATCAAGTTGCTTCAGCTTTCAAGGCTTGAGCTTACGGAGGTCGTCAAGGAAGAACTGAAGGAAAACCCTGTACTTGAAGAGGTGGTTGATGCCGGAGAGAAGGACGGCGCCGAAGCGGACGGGAAATCTGCGGAGGAGGTCGATTGGCAGAGTTACCTCGAAGAGTATGCGGGGCGGTCCTTCGATCGCACTTATTCGGCAAGGGATGACGAGGGGGATACTCCAAGGGAGACCATTCTTGCCAAAGAGATTACGCTCCAGGAGCAACTCATGTCTCAACTCAGGTTGTCCGGGCTTACAAAGAGGGATATGGATATAGGCACCTTTGTGATCGGCAATATAGATGATGATGGATACCTGCGGGTAGTTGATAATAGTCGGGACGGTGTGGGACAATTGAGAGAGAGAACCCTAGAAGAGATCGCTGCGTATACGGGGAGCTCTAAGGGAGACGTACAGAGGGTTCTGAAGAAGATACACCAGTTCAACCCTATAGGTGCGGGAGCGATGGATCTCAAGGAGTGCCTGTTGATTCAGGCCAGACTTCTGCCGGTAAGGGACGCGCTCCTGGAGGCGATAATAACCGATCACCTGGGCGATCTTGAAAAAAATAGATATAAGTTGGTTGCGTCCGCCCTTGCGGTACCTTTTGAAGCCGTTGTAAGGGCTATAAAGTCCATGAACACCCTCAAGCCAAGGCCGGGGATGGGATACGGTACGGAGAGTAGTTATATGATTGTCCCGGACGCCTATATATTTAAGGTCGATGGTGAGTATGTAATTGACTTGAACGAAGACGGGTTGCCGAAACTGAGGATCAGTCCATACTATCGTCGGCTTATGGTCGATGGCTGTGACGAAACGGACGGTGCGAAGACCTTTGTAAGGGAAAAGATGCGCAGGGCCACATGGCTTATAAAGAGTATCTATCAGAGGCAGAGGACGATTTACAAGGTATTGCAGAGTATAGTGAATTTCCAGAAAGATTTCCTGGATAGGGGCGTTGAGTGCCTCCGGCCTATGGGACTTAAGGATGTGGCTGACGACATCGGAATGCATGAGTCCACGGTCAGCAGGGTAACATCCAATAAGTATGTGAACATACCTGGCGGCGTGTTCGAGATAAAGAGCTTCTTTTCCACATCAATAAATAAAGTTGATGGAACCGATGTATCGGCTGATAGCATAAAGGAGAAGATAAGGGGGATTATAGCATCCGAAGATGGGAGAAGGCCATTAAGTGACCAACGGATTGTGGAGATGTTGAGAGATGAGGGCATCATGATGGCCAGGAGGACTGTGGCTAAGTACAGAGAGGGCATGGGTATACTCTCGTCGAGCAGGCGCAAGAAGTACTTTTAGGCTGCCTTCGGCTCCAATAGGATTAATCGGATACTTCCCTGGAGGAGTGGTTATGAATACGACTGTTACTTTTAGGCATGTTCAGCCCTCAGAGGCGTTAAAGGCATATGCTGAGGAGAAGATCGGGCGTATAGATAAGTATCTTCAGGAACCTATTGATGCGCACTGGGTTCTTATGGTCGAAAAGATCAGACACATAGCAGATGTGACTATCCTGGTTAACGGAATAACCATAAAGGCGGAGGAGGAGACCAATGACCTCTACCGCGCCATCGATAAGGTCGTGGATAAGATCGAGATACAGGTAAAAAAGTATAAGGAGAAACTGAAGAATCATAGGCCATCAAGCGGTACTCCGCTCAGCGTCCAGCTTAATGTGATCGCACAACAGGAATTTGGTGGACAGACCAGAGTGGTCAGGAGAGAGAACATATTTATAAAACCTATGACCCTGGATGAGGCGATAATGCAGATGGATCTGCTCAGTAATGATTTTTTGATATATAGAGATGCCTCTTCAAGCAATACAAACCTCCTTTATAGAAGAAAGGATGGTAACTATGGGTTGATCGAGGCACAGTGATATGAGGCTGAGTGATTTTTTGTCACCTGAGAGTATAGTGTCGGCCCTTAAGGCCAGGGATAAGAGGGGAGTGCTGGAAGAGATGGTCGATAAGATTGTCGAGAACCTGGGCGGCGGCAATAGTGAGAAGTTACTGGAGGCGCTGCTTCAGAGAGAGCATCTCGGCAGTACCGGTATAGGCTATGGTGTCGCCATCCCCCACAGT
>WGFD01000136.1 GCA_015492395.1 Deltaproteobacteria bacterium
CCTCTTCTATGAGCCTTACCGTTTCGCCGGCCTCTTCCTTCTGTTTCCGCGTAAGAGCAAGGATGTCGCTTGCCCCCTCGGCAACCTCGGTAGTAAATGTAGTGATATCATCCAACACGTCCCTTATCTTCCTTATATCTTCACGGCCCTCATGAACAAAGGATGCGCCCTCTGATACGGAAGACACAACCCCTTCCGCCTCGTTCCTCACATTTTCGACGATCGTCGCCACATCCTCCACACTCCTCTTGGTACTGTCGGCGAATCTCCTTACCTCCTCAGCCACCATGGCAAAACCCCTGCCATGCTCACCCGCTTTCGACGCCTCTATCGTCGCATTTAGTGCGAGCAGGTCCGTCTGCCTGGAGATATGGGTAATTACATCCAGTATCTTCGGAATGTTGTTTATCTTATCTTCCAGGTTTGACGCCTGAGCCTTTGTCAACTCTATCCCCCTGAATATGTTCTCCATCTTCTCGATGGTGGACGTGGCCTTGACGGCGCCGCTCTGGACAACGGAGTTAACCTTCTGGGAGGAGTTAACGGTATCGGACACCTTTTCACCCATCTCGTCGGCCAGATTGGCCATACCCTTTATCGTCTTCAACGCCTCATCGACATGGTTGGCCTGCTCCAGGGCGCCATCGAATATCTTCGCCGTTCCGGTACTCACCGCCTCGGCGGCATTACGTCCCTCACTTACAAGTTTGTTAACGGTATCCGCGGTCTCGGCCAGTCTCAAGGAGCCCTCCTGAAGATGGCCCACCAGATCCTTCAAGTTCCTGTGCATCCTGTTCAGGGCATGTTCGAGTTCATTGGTCTCATCCTGAAAAAACTTGTTGACGCCGTTCAAGGAGGCATCCATTGTCAGGTTGCCGGCACTAATCTCGGTGGCCATACCAGTCAGCCGCTGGAAGTCCCGCGTGAGATTCCTGGTCAGGGCGGAACCGAGGATGAGCCCTATGACTATAGCTGTAAGAAATGTTACAGGCTCCCTGAGCCACTCCACCATCTGCAACCTGCCGATAACGTGTGGAACAAAGGCAGCCGTAGCTACTACCAATATGAAACCGAGTATAAATTTTTGACCGATAGGTACCTTTATATTCAAATAACCCTCCCTCTACTCTGAAACTTGCACAGTGAACGGTCCCAAGATTTATAGTTTATAATCGGCAGTATATTAAATATCTTTAAAGTGGTCGAACCCCTCTCTTACCAACTCGATTCGCCGCCCACCATCATCCACGATAGTGACGCCCTTACTGACCGGGACAATCTCACCCACCTCCGTTATCGCAAGGCCGATCTCATGTGACAGGGATTCCACCGCAGACGCCATTGAAGGCGGCGAGGTAAAGAGCAATTCATAATCCTCCCCTCCGGTCAGCGGCAGGGTTATCTCTTCAGTATCGTTCTCAATATACTCCTTAAGTTCATGAGAGACCGGGACCCTGTCAAAATCGATGACGGCCCCTACGTTACTCGCCCTCAGTATGTGTCCAAGATCCGCTATGAACCCGTCACTTATATCGGTCATGGCGGTTGCCAGTCCCCTCGTGGAGATGGTGTTGCCGGCCTCGACCCTCGGTGCAGGGTCGATATGTTTCAGGATCACATCCTTGTAAGTATCATCGTCGATCTCAAGACCACCCTCCAGCAGAGAGCGCGCGAAGGCGGAGTCGCCCACAGTACCCGTTACATAGACGATATCACCTATACCGGCCCCGCTCCTGTATACGACTCTATCCTTCGCCACCTCACCAATGGCAACAGTTCCAAGGACAACCGCATTAGGGGATGAAGATGTATTCCCCCCTATAAGTGCAACACCGAACTCCTCAAGTCTCTCCCGGAGCCCGCCGTAAAATTCATCGATGAAATTCATCTGTGTCGATCCCGGCAGCGAGATACAGGTCAAGAGGAAGGTAGGCCTGCCGCCCATGGCTGCGATGTCGCTGAGTGATATGGCGGCGGCCTTCCTGCCGAGGCAGTGTGGAGAAGAGTAGGAAAACGAAAAATGGATACCTTCCACGAGTTGATCGGTGGTGACAAGCAGATAGGTATCACTATCCTGGACCGTTACGGATGTATCATCACCTATCCCCTTTACAACTCTGGGGCCGCCCCTCTGAAATTTACTCTGGAGATATCTTATTAATCCGGATTCACCGGCTTCACTCAACAACATTCTTTGACTGGCCTCTCAATATGAAACAACAGCCTTCCAGGGATCAAACCGGCGTATTGTATGAAGATGCGTAGCGACCGTGCTTTACGCAGTTTGCCGTGGGGAGCTTCAAGAATCCAGGTCAGGGAACCGGACAGCGGAAAACTATCTTCGACTTTTACGACTTAATTAAAGGTTATAAAGTTATAAAGAAGAACCCCGGGCTACAGGAGGGCATGCGGCATCTTTTTAGTCAGACCACCCTTCTTCTTAGTCCCTCTGGTATCCTTTGCAACCTTCTTCTTAAGGGCGACATCAAGAACATCGTCCATATGCTTCACGAGCATGAAGTCCATCTTTTTCTTTATATTCTTGGGGATATCCTCCAAATCCTTCTTATTGCGCTCCGGGATAATCACGGTCTTGATCCCAGCCCTCAGCGCAGCAAGGGCCTTCTCCTTGACCCCCCCGATCGGCAACACCCTTCCCCTCAACGTTATCTCTCCGGTCATAGCCACATCCTTACTGATCGGTATCTTGGTAAGCGCCGATATGATAGCGGTGGCCATAGCTATACCCGCCGAAGGACCATCCTTAGGAATCGCCCCCGCAGGTACATGGACATGTATATCCACCTTCTTATAGAAGTCCTCGGCGATACCGAGGACCTTCTCCCTGCTCCGCGCATAACTCAAGGCCGCCTGGGCGGACTCCTTCATCACGTCACCAAGCGAACCGGTGAGGATAAGCTGGCCTCTTCCCTTGAGTATCGTCGCCTCTATGTAGAGGATCTCCCCCCCCACCGGAGTCCACGCGAGCCCCGTAGCCACACCGATCTCGTCCTCCTCCTGTTCGGCTTCCGGCAGGAACTTTGGTATACCGAGATACTCATTAACGGCGCCGGGAGCGATTACGGTAGTCGTCTTCTTCCCTTCGGCGACCTTTCTGGCAACCTTCCTGCACAGCGAAGCGATATTACGTTCGAGGTTTCTCAGTCCGGCTTCCCTGGTGTACTCCGATATAACCTTCTTTATCGCGCCGTCGGTTATGCTGATAAACTTCTCATTCAGCCCGTGCTCACTCATCTGGCGCGGTATGATATATTTTTTTGTTATCTCTATCTTCTCTTCAAGGGTGTATCCCTGTATGTCTATTACCTCCATCCTGTCCTTAAGCGCGCCGGGGATAGGATCGAGGAGGTTGGCGGTTGTAATGAACATTATCTTCGAAAGATCGAACGGCAGATTCAAAAAGTGGTCGCTGAAGGCCTTGTTCTGTTCAGGATCAAGGACCTCGAGGAGCGCCGCAGAGGGGTCTCCCCTGAAATCGGCCCCTATCTTATCTATCTCATCCATCATGAAGACGGGGTTATTACTGCCGGCCTGCTTCAACCCCTGTATTATTCGCCCGGGAAGGGCGCCGACGTAGGTCCTCCTATGTCCGCGTATCTCCGCCTCGTCCCTTATCCCGCCAAGTGATATCCGGACAAATTTCCTGCCCATCGCCCTAGCGATAGACCTTCCAAGGGACGTCTTGCCCACACCGGGAGGACCAACGAAGCAGAGGATCGGACCCTTTATCTTCTTCTGGAGCTTCCTTACGGCCAGGTACTCTAGTATCCTCTCCTTAACCTTCTCCAGGTTGTAGTGGTCTGCATCAAGGACTTCTTTGGCCTTCTTTATATCGAGCGTATCTTTCGTAGACTTGCTCCATGGAAGCTCCACAAGCCAATCCAGATAGGTCCTTATAATGGTGGCTTCGGCGGCGTCGGGATGCATCATATCCAGCCTGTCGGACTGCTTCAAGGCCTCCTTCTCTGCCTCCGGGGGCATCTTTGCCTTTCTTATCCTCTCCTTCAGCTCCTCTATCTCCTCCGCACCCTCTTCCATCTCGCCAAGTTCGGTCTTAATAGCCCTCAACTGCTCCCGAAGATAGTACTCCCTCTGGCTCTTATCCATCTCATCCTTGGCCTGAGACTGTATCTTGACCTGCATCTGCGCCACCTGCAGCTCCTTCACAAGATAGTCATTCACGATCTCCAGGCGCCTTAAAGGATCCACCGTTTCCAGCACAATCTGGGCATCGCTCACCTTCAGGTTCAGGTTTGAGGCAACAAGATCGGCCACCCTTCCAGGTTCCTGTAGATGTTCGATGATCATCATAACCTCCGGGGATATCATCCTCCCCAGGGAAGTCAGCCGCTCCAGTTGGTCTTTCACGTTACGCATGAGCGCCTCAGTCTCCACGGTGAGGGTCGGATGATCGACCTCATCCACCTTTTCAACAGAAACGGTATAGGCAGGCTGCTCCTGAATAAATCTACGCAGACGCGCCCTGGTCAGCCCTTGGACCAATATCTTAACCCTTCCGTCAGGGAGTTTAAGCATACGCATAATCATCCCAACGGTACCGAAGGAGTGGATATCGGCGATCTCCGGCTCTTCCTTCGAAATATCCTTCTGGGCCGCAAGAAATAGAAAGCGGTCCCTGGTGAGCGCCATATCCACCGCATTGATGGATCTCTCCCTCCCAACGAAGAGAGGTACTATCATAAATGGAAAGACAACTATGTCCCTGACAGGCAAAAGCGGAACCGTCTCCGGTACAGCTATCTGTTCTTCACTGTCAACAGCCTTCTCTTCGCTCACTCCTTCCTCCTGAAAGTTTACTCAACTGATATCTTCTTAGCCACACCGCGCCTGTCAGTGACTCTCGGTATCCTTATGATCAACAGACCATTATCATAGACCGCCTTTATCCGCCTGCTGTCCACCGCACAAGGCAACACTATGCTCCTGAACAGCTTCCCAAAGGCCCTCTCCATACATATGTAGTGCACCTTCTTTTCATTGAAACACTCGTACTTCATACCCTTGATGATAAG
>WGFD01000137.1 GCA_015492395.1 Deltaproteobacteria bacterium
CGCGGAAGGTCTGAATAAATCAGACCTTCCTTAGCGGAACTCGGTTGGAAACAGACTATTTATTCATGGTCGGGTCCAGGTGGCCGGTCTTTTAAGCCCCTTAGTCCTGTAAGATAGACATTGTCCGAGGACAGGAGGTATTTTATAGTGACATGCAGACATTTTAAGCGAGCCGTCTTATTATGCCCTCTTCTAATATCAATTGTATTGTCCGGGGGAGTGCTCTATGCCCACGAGCCCATCTTCAGCCTCGGGCCTGAGACGATCTTCAAGGGCGGGATCGGGGTAGAGGTTGAGGCGGAGTACTTTGAGAAGACGAGGCTTCTTAGGGACGGACGTGTGGTTTCTGATCCCCTGGACAGGGAGAACCGGGGCCTTAAACTCAATACCGAGATCATATACGGCGTTACAGAGGACCTCTCTCTGACGCTGAGCGTTCCACACCTTTCACTCGAAAAAGAAGAGACTTCCGGTGGCCGAAGGATCAAGAAAAACTCCTCCGGTACCGGAGACCTTCTTCTAAGGGGCAAGTACCGCCTCTACAAGAGACAGACGCCGGGCGTAACCGTCAGTCTTTCCCCGGTCTTCGGAATAAAACTCCCCACGGGGGACAATGACAAGGACCCAGCCTTGGGGACGGGGTCGGTCGACCTTTTAGGCGGTCTTGCGGCTGGGTACGAATCAAGGAGGTGGTACGCATTCGGTGACTTGAGGTACCGTTTGAACACAAAGGCCGATAACGTGAAGGAGGGCAACGCCCTGAACTATGACCTGGTATTTGGAGCCAGGCCATGGCTCACGGAGTATGATCGGCCTGATCTTGTGGTCCTTGTGGAATTCAATGGCGAGTATGAGCAAAAAGACCGTACCGGTAGCGAAAGAGACCCGGATTCAGGCGGTAACACCATATCGATCTCTCCGGGTATGCTTTTCAGTTACAGGAACGTTATGTTCAAGGCCGGGATCAAGATACCCATATCTCAGGAACTGAACGGCACCCAACTGGGTGAGGACTATGAGGTTGTAACCGCGCTAGAGGCCCACTTTTAACCGGAGGTGATCATGATGATACGGAAGTCTCTTTTAATAACATCTTTAGTTCTGCTATTCACCATTGCTACTGGGATAGCCGTCCCGCATGATTTGTACGCCGGCGCTAAAGAGGTCACAATCAGGGTGGACGGTCTAGCCTGCCCGTTCTGCGCCTATGGGCTTGAGAAGAAGCTGAAGAAGCTCGATGGAGCGGAAGAGGTCAATATCTTTCTTAATGAAGGCAAGGCCACCTTGGTCTTTAAAGACGGCGTATCAGTCGACAGGGAAGAGATAGAGCGGATAGTTAAGGAAGCCGGATTTACACCAAAGGAGATAGAGATAAGGGCGGAGTAGGTGCGTACGGATAAATGAGGTTGGAGATATAACGCGGAGGACTGAACCATGAAGAAGGGGATCCATACAGCCTTGGGCATAACCATGGTCCTTTTTCTGCTACTACTCATGCAAGGTCATGGTTTCGGCGGCACTTACCGTGTCATCAAGGTGATCGGTGAAGGGGGGAGTGGCTCAGCACAATTCAATGAGCCCTTCGACATAGCCGCAGACAGAGAAGGCTTTCTTTACGTGACGGATGCCAGGGGCTTCAGTGTAAAGAAGATCGACAGGGACGGCAGGCTCGTCCTTGAGTGGGGGAAGCGGGGAGCGGGCAACGGTCTCTTTGAGAAGCCTGCAGGTATCGCCGTGGACGGCGAAGGGAACATCTATGTATCGGACTATGACAACGACTGCATACAAAAGTTTTCTCCCGACGGTGAGTTCATCCTCAGATGGGGCAAGAGCGGAGAAGGCAAGGGTGAGTTCGACTCCCCTTCCGGGATAGCGGTTGACTCGGAAAACAATATTTATTATAACCACAGGATACAGAAGTTCACTAAAGACGGCAGATTCCTTGCCAAGTGGGGAAAGAAGAATAAAGTCCACAATATCAAGTCTGTGCTGTCCCTTCTGTTCCCGGAGGAAAAACCGGGTGATTTCTACTATCCGGCCAAGATAGTGGTGGGACCGGACGATAGGGTATATGTCTCGGACTCTTACAACAACAGGGTTCAGGTATTCACAAAGGACGGCAAGTATCTCTTCCAATGGGGCGGT
This sequence comes from Deltaproteobacteria bacterium, assembly GCA_015492395.1. Lineage (GTDB taxonomy): Bacteria > Desulfobacterota > GWC2-55-46 > S146-70 > S146-70 > S146-70. The sequence continues at coordinate 2,146 of WGFD01000137.1, forward strand.
ATGGGGTTCTGGAGAGGAAGGTTCAGGGTACCATCGGGGATAGAGATAGACCATAAGGGTAATGTCTATGTAGCAGACTATTATAACGACAGGATTCAACAATTTACCGGCGATGGGAGGTTCATAACCAAATGGGGTTCTGAAGGAGATGAACCCGGCCGGTTCAAAGGCCCTACAGGGATAGCGGTAGAAACGGGTGGAGCTATCTATGTAGTCGACTGGGGGAACCACAGGGTACAGGTATTTAGTATTTCCGAGTGAAATAAAGTAAAGCCCGCCTTCCAGCTATAAGGCTTAGGTACTTTACTGTCTCTTTTGCGGACGGCGGATAGGCGCCCGCGATGTATGTTCACCATCCTTGACAACCTACCGTTATACGGATATACTCAAAAACAGAGGATATATGACTTTCGCCGTCACACTAACAGAGATAGCAATCTTCATCATTGCTATAGCATTCTTCCTGCTGGTGATATATACGATCCCTGCCGTACTGCAGATCAGGCAGACGGCAAAGGCGCTTGAAGAGCTGACCTCCCATGGGAAGGAGACGGTAGATAATGTAAATACCCTGATCAAGAAGGCTTCGGACCACTCCGGAGAGTTTACCGACATAATAAAGAAGTTTAGAGAGGTCAGCCTTAAGGCACTGGGGCTTACGGAATTGGTGGTCGGTGAACTCAGGCGCCCGATAATCACGCTGGTCAGTCTCTTTGTGGGTTTAGAGTACGGTCTGAAACACTTGAAGAAAAAAAAGGGAAAGGAGGGAAAATAGGATGTCTGACAACAGAGGAAGTCTTGATGTCGTGCTTGCATTCGCTATAGGCGGTATCATCGGCGCCGGTGTCGCATTATTATTATCGCCAACATCCGGACAAGAAGTAAGAAGGCGCATCAGAGATGAATTCGATGACCTTAGTGACAAGGTGAAGGACGGATATGACATCGCCCGTGACAGCGTCGAGGAAGGTGTGGGCAAGGTAAGGGAGTTCGTGGAAGAGAAGAAGGACACCATCAAGAGCGCTATAAGCACAGGCACGAGCGCCTTTTCAAGCGAAAAGGAAAAATACGAAGAGAAGTCCGCGTAAAACCTGACCTCTCCACCAGGTTCTCACTTCTGTAAGGGGTCAATAAAACCCATATCTCCAAGCTCGTATTGCAGGAGAGAAATGACGGCAATACTGGCGGTCTCGGCTCTCAATATCCTGGGGCCGAGATGGATCCCCGTAAAACCGCCGATATGCGCTTTTTTTATCTCGCCTTCTGAAAAACCGCCCTCAGGCCCGGCCAGGACAACAACCCTCTTCCCCTTCAGGTTACCACCCTTATCCATCAGGAATCGTTTGAGCCCGACCCCGTCCGCGCAACATATGATCTTAATATCGCCATCTCCGATGCCCTCAACCCGAGCCGCTTCCTCATATGGCAACAACTCATAAACAGCGGGTACCATACCCCTCCCGCACTGCCTGGACGCCTCCTCAGCGATCTTCCTCCAACGGTCGGTCTTTCTTGCCGCGGCCCCGCCATCGAACCTGGGAACGGTCCTTTCCGTGAAAAAAGGGAGTATCGAAGAGACCCCCAGCTCGGTAGCCTTCCGGACCACCAGGTCCATCTTCCCCCCCTTCAGTAGACCTTGTAATAGGAAGATATCCAGAGGACTACTATCCGGCGCCTCCACCACCCCTTCCACATCTACGACGGCAACACCGCCACTTATCGCACCTATCCTGCCATGCAACTCGACACCTCGACCGTTAAAGACACGAACTGCATCCCCGCGCTTTAATCGCAACACCTTGTGAAGGTGTCGAAATGCCTCTCCCTCGATAGTGACAACACCGTCATCCACCGAGACCGATTCCACCAGAAATCTCCTCACCCCTACGCCTTCTCATAGATGAGCTGTCTCTTATACA
>WGFD01000138.1 GCA_015492395.1 Deltaproteobacteria bacterium
GCCTTAATACTGTTGAAAAAATATATAATTTTGGGTATGATCAAAAACGGTTGAGCGCCGACATCCTCGAATGTATACGGAACTTAACCGTAGTCAAGGTGTTAGGTGTGGATGGAGTGGTGGTTGGCCTCCCTGACAGTGAGCTGGAAACACTGAGGGAGTTGACGGATTCGGTTGACCTGTACCGCCTCCATATGATCTTCGACTTAATGGCCAGGTGTCATGAAGATATCTCCAGGTCGGCGTTTCCCAGATTTCTGCTGGAAATGACACTCCTGAAGGCCAGCCATATCGAAGACGTCAAACCGTTAGCCGGCATCATTAAGGAATTGGAAGAGCTGCGAAGCGGGACGAACGGTAGTGCGTATGTTTCCCATGAGGCCGGCCCCCCGGTTTCAACAACAGAGTCTTTTAGTAGGATGGGGTTGCTTGAGTTTATCAAGGGGAAGAGGAGGCACCTGGCCTCTTGTCTGGATGGGGCTAAGGTTTCGTATGACGGGAGCGATGTCAATATTGAGGTGAATAAGGGTGTATACAGCTATGTCATGGACAATAAAGCCGATCTGAATATCCTCTGCGGCGAGTTTTTTAATAGTGAAGTCAATATTAATATAGGGGTTGGCAAGGCCGGGGAGGAGCCGGAAAACGGAGTTGCAGATGCCTTGGTGAAGGAGGCGGTACGTATCTTCAATGGTAAGGTCATAGATAGACGCAGGAGGACAGATGTCTAAACAAATCGGAAACATTATGAAGCAGGCCCAGAAGATGCAGGAGAGGCTCGCTGAGATACAAAAGGAAGTATCTCAGAAGACGGTCGATGCCTCTTCCGGCGGCGGTATGGTGACGGCGACTGTTAACGGCAAGCAGGAGTTGGTTTCTTTGAGGATAGACCCGTCTGTGGTGGACCCGGGAGATGTCGAGATGTTGCAGGACCTTATAGTAGCCGCGGTGAACGAGGCGTTAAGATGCTCACAGAAGATGCTTTCGGACGAGATGGCCAAGGTGACCGGAGGACTTGGACTTAATATTCCGGGACTTTTTTAAAGACATGGTCTACCCCCAGTCTATTGAGAACCTGATAAGAGGCTTGAGCAAGCTTCCCGGTATAGGCGAGAAGTCGGCCACGAGATTGGCGTTCTATGTGCTGAATGCGCCCAGTGAGTATGCCAACGCCCTGGCCAAGTGCCTGGTTGATGTGAAAGAGAAGGTCAGGTACTGTACCGAGTGCTTCAATCTCTCGGATCTGGCCCCGTGCAGGATATGTGCCGATGGCTCAAGGGACGGTGCGGTGATATGTGTTGTGGAAGGTGTGAAGGATTTAGCTGCTATCGAGGATATGGGCGGATATAGAGGAAGGTATCATGTGCTTCATGGCAGCCTCTCCCCCCTTAAAGGGGTCGGACCGGCTGATATCAGGATAGGGGAACTGGAATCCAGGGTAAAGGGAGGGGGGGTAAAGGAGATTATTCTGGCAACAAGTCCTGACATGGAAGGGGAGGCGACGGCCTTATACATTACAAGGCTGTTGAAGCCCGAGGGGGTCAAGATGACGAGGATAGCTACTGGCATACCTGTCGGGGCGGAACTCGAGTATATGGACGGCATGACGATAGGCAGGGCATTTGAGGGCAGGAGAGAGGTGTAGTATACTCTGGTTAACGGTCCAAACGTGATAAGGTAGTAAAAAGTCGGAAACAGGGATGGCGCAGTAAAAGCTCCAAATGAAAGGCAGGCGAGTTCCGAGGAATGCCTGTCTGCCGTGTCGCAGGCAGGGGCATACTTATGAGGTTGAGGTGCGCTGCAACGATGAAGGATGAAACACAACACGGCAGATGAATTTTTTTACGAAGCAGTCAAATGTAACTTGTGAGGTGATATATGGGTGATTATATAGAAGTACGCTGGCATGGAAGGGCTCAGCAGGGAGTGGTAACGGCGGCCAAGGTCCTTGGTGAGGCCGCCCTCATGATGGGTAAATTTGTACAGGCCTTCCCAGAGTTCGGGCCGGAGAGAATGGGCGCCCCCGTGAGGGCCTACAACAGGATAAGCGACGAACCTATCAGGCTGCATGGTCAGGTAACGAACCCAAGTATAGTCCTGATAGTTGATCCTACATTGATAGGTACCGTTGACCCCTGTGAAGGCACGCCTGAGGACGGTGTCTTTATAATCAATACGCCGGCAGGCGCCGCCGTGATGCGGGACAAACTTGGTCTCGCCGGGAAAGGACAAGCCAAGGTATATACGGTAGATGCCTCAAAGATATCTACGGAGTCTATAGGAAGGCACATTCCAAATACGTCTATGCTCGGAGCCCTGGCAAAGGTCACCGGCGTGGTCGATCTGGATTCGTTGCTGGACGACTTCAAGGAGAACTACTCCAAGAAGTACAGTAGTAAGGTGATAGAAGGCAATCTGGAGGCTATAAGGCGAGGCTTCGAAGAAGTAAAGGGGGAGTAATGAGTGAGAAAGAGGAGAAAAAAAAGGGATGGAAAGACCTCCCTATCGGCGGAGTGCTACTAATTCCCGGCAGCGCGCACGACTACTCGACCGGGGGCTGGCGGAAATTCAGGCCGATACTCGATGAGGAGAAGTGTACGGATTGCAAGATATGCTGGGTTATGTGTCCCGACTCCGCGGTCAAGGTGGAGGACGGCAAGATGGTTGGTTTTGACCTTGAGCACTGCAAAGGCTGCGGCATATGCGCGGTTGAGTGCCCTGACAAGGTGAAGGCCATAACTATGGTTGAAGAAGAGGAGAATAAGTAATGGCTGTAGAAGAGAAGAACACCCGTTGTCAGGTTGGGCTTACCGGCAATTCCGCCGTGGCGTACGCGATGAAACAGATCAATCCGGATGTCGTTGCGGCCTATCCGATAACCCCTTCGACGGGGGTTATGGAGGAGTTCTCGAGCTATCATGCGGATGGCAAGGTGGATACGGAACTCATAACGGTAGAGAGCGAACACTCGGCCATGAGTGCATGCGTAGGGGCGGCCGCCGCTGGGGCGAGGGTCATGACGGCGACCTCATCGCAGGGGCTTGCACTTATGTGGGAAGTCCTCTATATCGCATCGGGGATGAGGTTGCCAATAGTGCTTGCCTGTGTAAACAGGGCCCTTTCAGCACCCATCAATATCCACTGTGACCATTCGGACTCTATGGGGGCGAGGGATTCCGGCTGGATACAGCTCTATTCGGAGACGGTGCAGGAGGCATACGATAATATGCTACAGGCCGTCAGGATCGCTGAACACCCTGATGTGCTCTTACCTGTCATGATTTGCCTTGATGGTTTCATAACCAGCCATGCAATCGAGAATCTCTGTACGCTGAGTGATTCGGAGATAAAGGAGTTTATAGGGCAGTACAAGCCGAGGCATTCACTGCTTGATACAGATAACCCGGTGACCTTCGGGGCCCTGACTCTCCAGGACAACTACATCGAGATCAAGAGGCAACAGTCACAGGCTATGGATATGGCCAAAGACGTGATCCTGAGTGTGGGTAAGGACTTCGAGGACAGCTTTGGGAGGGAGTACGGATTTCTTGAGAGCTACAGGATGGAAGGAGCCGACGTCGCCATTGTAATACTGAGTTCCGCTGCCGGCACTACAAAGGTTGCCGTCGATGAATTGAGAAGGAGTGGCAAGAATGTGGGTCTGGTAAGGCCAAGGGTCTTCAGGCCGTTTCCCTATAAAGAACTGTCGGAGGAGCTCAAGGGTGTAAAGGCGGTGGCTGTACTGGACAGGGTGGACTCAATGAGCTCTTTTGGCGGCCCCCTATTTGTCGAGACAAGGTCGGCAATGTACGGCCTCGAAAACGCACCGGCGGTGATAGGCCGTGTCTTCGGACTCGGGGGCAGGGACTACAGGGTCGCGGATGCCGTTGATGTATTTGAACTTCTGCTTAACATAAAAGACACCGGTAATGTGGATAAAGTCGTCGACTATATAACAGTGAGGGAATAATGGCTACATTAAAGGAGCTTGCGCAAAAGGAAGAACTCTTTTCAGGCGGGCACAGACTGTGCGCCGGGTGCGGCATACCGCCTATCGTGAGGTTGATTCTCCGATCTACCTCCGCCGGCATAGTGGCAACTACAGCTACAGGGTGCCTTGAGGTTGGTACCAGCATATACCCCTATACCTCCTGGCGTATACCCTGGATACACTCCGCATTCGAAAACGCGGCGTCAACTATAAGTGGTGTTGAGGCCGCCTATAAGGCCTTAAAGAGAAAGGGAAATGTTGAGAAGGAGACTAAGTTCATTGCCTTTGGAGGTGATGGCGGTACGTACGATATAGGATTCCAGGCCCTCTCCGGGGCACTGGAAAGGGGGCACTCTTTTCTCTACGTGTGTTATGACAACGGGGCATACATGAATACAGGGATACAGCGTTCCAGCGCCACTCCTTACGGCGGAAATACCACCACGTCGCCTGCGGGGGAGGTCGTTCCCGGCAAGCAGCAGTGGCGCAAGGATCTGACAAGGATCGTCGTTGCACATAATATACAGTATGTTGCGCAGGCATCCCCCCATAACTGGTCGGATCTTTCCAAAAAGACTGAGAAGGCCCTTAAAGTCGATGGCCCGAGTTTCATGAATATACTCTCGCCATGTCCTCTGGGATGGTATACGAAGAGTGAGGATTCAATGGGCCTTGCAAAGCTTGCCGTCGATACATGTTATTGGCCGCTCTATGAAGTCGATAATGGAGTGTTGAAAGTCAACTATAAACCTAAAGAAAAAAAGCCCGTTGCCGATTGGTTAAAGGTGCAGGGACGTTTCAAACACCTCTTTAAACCGGGGAATGAAGGGATATTGAAGGAATTCCAGGAAAGGGTGGACGAAGAGTGGGAGAGGCTCCTGGAAAGGGATGGAAAACATATGTAGGGCCTTGGAGGATGCTCATCTTGGATAATCCCGCGTGTTCGAGAGTCGCAGGAGTCTGACTATGCAAAAAAGTTCCTTCGTAATGTTCGAGAATGAGTTCAAGCAGATAAATGAACTCATTAATAAGCTGGTCCGTGAGGCCAATGCCAAGGCCGTCTTTCTTGTGGATAAAGATGGACAACTCATTACGGCAAGCGGAGAGACAAATAATATAGACAGCACATCACTTGCTTCACTCACGGCCGGTAATATAGCGGCCACAGGGGGACTCGCAAAACTGATTGGCGAAAAAGAGTTTTCCATACTGTTCCATGAGGGTGAGAAGGATAATATCCACATATCTATCGTCGGCCAGAGAGTAATACTGGTTGTTATCTTCGATGAACGGTCGTCTCTCGGTCTCGTAAGGCTTAGGGTGAAAAAGATCAGCGACGAATTAGGGTCTATTATAGACAAGTTGGCTGACAAAGTGGATGCCGCGGCACCCCAGGATGGTCTCCTCACGGAGATAACGGACGATGACATCGACAAACTCTTTGGATAAGGAGAAAGGTCTTAATACATGTCTTTTATAAACTACGCCTCGAGAGAGATAAATTGCAAGATAGTCTATTACGGACCTGGGCTATGCGGAAAGACCACAAACCTCCAGTATATCTACCAGAAGACCCGTCCGGAGTCCAAGGGCAAGATGATATCCCTTGCAACGGAGACAGAGAGGACCCTCTTCTTCGACTTCCTGCCTCTTGCACTCGGTGAGATTAAGGGTTTCAAGACCAGGTTTCACCTCTATACAGTCCCCGGACAGATCTTCTATGATGCATCCAGGAAATTGATTCTCAAGGGTGTCGATGGCATCATATTCGTTGCGGATTCCCAGGTGGAGAGGATGGACGCCAATATCGAGAGCTTCGAGAACATGAAGATCAACCTTGAAGAACAGGGGTACAATCTGAGTAATATACCATATGTCGTGCAGTACAATAAAAGGGACCTGCCAAATGTCATACCTGTATCGGAGTTGAAGGAGATCCTGAATCCCGAGGGAGTACCTGACTTTGAATCGGTCGCAGCAAAGGGAATAGGAGTCTTCGAGGCGCTCAAGGCAGTCATAAAGCTGGTCCTTATTGAGCTCAAAAAAGGGACATAGTCGCCGGGATGTTTGGTCGCGCACTCTCCGTAAAGTCGGTATTTTCCTTGTTTTTGGCATCTTTTTCCCTTCTGATGTTTTTTTCTCCAACGAATGCCGCCGATCACTCCGAGGCTGCAAGGGTGGATGGCCGTGCTCTTTATATCCGGTGGTGCAGCCAGTGCCATGGTCTTAAGGGCAAGGGGGACGGTATAAACTCGACGCCCGACATGGCGATCAATCCCCGCAACCACACGGATGCATCCTTTATGTCTACAAGGACCGATGCACAGTTCGCAGAGGTTATCAGGAGCGGAGGGCTCGGTATAAGCAAGTCGCCGCTCATGCCCCATTGGAGTGAGACTTTGACGGAGGCTGAGATCAAGGTTCTTGTGGCCTATCTACGTGAGCTTTGTAACTGCAAGTTCGAAGGAGTAGTATCCGACGAGAAGCTCAAAAGCGTAGATCCCGGCTTCAGGTGACATCACGAAGGTCATACATACGGTCCATGGTAAGTGTCTTTAATACCGTTATCTTGGCGCTATTCCTGGTGTTGGCTGCGGCGGCGCATGCAGAGACCTGCCAGGACTGCCACAGGAACCCTAAGTATAAGAAGACGGACGTGGCGAGGCTGAAGGAGTGTCTGGCATGCCACGGCAGCGCTGGCCATCCATATAAGAGTGTGAATGGTGGAGTGGCGGTGGCGGCGGCGGAAGTCGCCGATGATATCTCCCGCCGGACACCTCCGGTGAATGCAGCCAGTGAACCCGCTCTGGAGGAGATGGTGCTTATCCCGGAAGGGGAATTCATCATGGGTACCGACGACAGATTGAGGGATGAGAAACCGGCGTACGCGACCTACATAGACGCATTCTATATGGACAGGTTTGAGGTCACAAACGAGGACTATAAGAGGTTTGTGGATAGTACGGGCCGTCAACCTCCGGATAACTGGGAGGATGGTGACTATCCACAGGGAAAAGGAGACCACCCCGTCATATTTGTAGGTTGGAATGATGCCTACGACTATTGCAGTTGGGCCGGCAAGAGGCTGCCGAGGGAGTCCGAGTGGGAGAAGGCGGCCAGGGGGACGGACGGGCGGATATATCCGTGGGGCGACGAGTGGGATATGGAAAAGTCCAATAACCCGCTCAGGGGGCACGAGGGTACAATGCCGGTCGGTTCTTTTGAGGCCGGCAGGAGTCCGTACGGTCTCTATGACATGAGCGGCAACGTATGGGAATGGGTTGATGACTACTACCTGCCGCATCCGGGATCGGATTACGTAAGCCCAGAGTTCGGTGTAAAGTACAGGCTGTTAAAGGGCGGTTCCTGGTGGGACTGCATGTTTTATAACTGCGGGATATCAGCGCCTGTTTACAACAGGGCGTTCTTCGATGCCTCCACCAAGAATGACAGCTTCGGCTTCAGGTGCGCCGCGGATGCGGAGTGACGCATCTTTTCCCGCCCCTTGTTGCAATGCGCTTCGATAAATCTTCAATTTTGCCGCTCGATAGTATAGAATAGTCGCCTATGAAGGAATTCCTCCGAATGAGACAGATTGGGTCATCCTGGTAATGCCGGGCAGGATCCGCATATACTATCTGCTGGTTATCCTGACATTACTCTCATGTTCAAAGGTGGATGTGCCCGGCGACATGGTTTATATCCCCGCCGGCGAGTTTATTATGGGCAGCGAGGAGATTGATCCGGAGGGGTTCGCGAAGGAGTTCGGCGTGAGGAAGGGGGGATTTTACGAGGATGAGGGGCCGGCCAGAAAGGTCACGCTCAAGGCATTCTTTATGGATAAGTACGAGGTTACCAATGGTCAGTACAAGGCCTTTACCGATGCGTCCGGCCATACCCCGCCGATCACGTGGGAGGGCGGGACATATCCGGAAGGCAAGGGCAATCATCCTGTGAGCAACGTAAGCTGGTACGATGCGCATGCCTACTGCAAGTGGGCTGGCAAGAGGCTTCCCACCGAGGAGGAGTGGGAGAAGGCGGCGAGGGGACCTCATGGGAACGTCTATCCCTGGGGTAATGAGTACGGCAAGGACAAGGCGAACCTTGACAATACGGATATAACAAATCCGGTAGGCAGTTATAAGTCGGACAGGAGTTACTATGGTGTGTATGATATGGGGGGAAATGTAATGGAGTGGGTGGCCTCCTGGTATGAGCCGTATCCAGGCAGCAAGGCGGACAATAAGGACTTTGGCAGGAAGCACAAGGTGTTGCGGGGTGGCGCCGGAGGTTCGGTGGGGCACTACAACCTGGGCAAGGTCTTTGCCCGTGCGACCTTCCGCCAATATAACGATCCTTCCGGCTCGGCGGAGGACGGTGGCTTCAGGTGTGCCGCGGATGCCAGATAGGAGTGTGACATGACTACTGTCGGTAGAAGGTATGTATACTGGACTCTCATCGTCCTTGTCTTGGTCGCGTGTTCCAGGAAGGGGTATAAAGAGGTGGATGGCATGATCTACATCCCGGCCGGCGAATTTATAATGGGCAGCGAGGATGTTGATACGGAGGGGTTGGCAAAGGAGTTCGGGGCCAGGAAGGGACAGTACTACGAAGACGAGAGGCCGGTCCGGAAGGTCTATCTCGACGGTTTCTTTATCGATAAATATGAGGTTACAAACAAGGAGTACAAGGCCTTTGTGACGGCAACCGGCTATACACCCCCGGGGACATGGGAGAACAATACCTATGAGGAGGGCAAGGATGACCACCCTGTAAACAACGTGACATGGTATGGGGCGTATGCCTACTGTAAGTGGGCGGGAAAGAGGCTTCCCACCGAAAAGGAGTGGGAGAAGGCGGCCAGGGGTCCCAACGGCAACAGGTACCCATGGGGAAACGAATTCGACGAGGGCAAGGCGAACCTCACCAAAGGGTCAACCGCCCCGGCAGGAAGTTCGGAGACGGACAAGAGCTACTACGGTGTCTTCGATATGGGTGGTAACGTGATGGAATGGGTGGATGATTGGTACAAGCCCTACCCGGGGAACCAATCCGACAATAAGGAGTTTGGTGAGAAGTACAAGATCTTGCGTGGCGGTTCGGGCAGTGTACTGGGTCACTATGTCATCGGCAAGATCTTCTCCAGGGCCTCTTTCAGGCACTACTACGATCCAAGGGGTGCCGGAAACGATGGCGGTTTCAGGTGTGCGAGGTCTGTAAAAGATGAGTAGGGCTGCGCCCTTACTATGCGTATACGGACTGTTGATTGTCCTGGCGGCGGCGTTGGGATGTGACAGACAGCCCGACGATATGGCGCTCGTGCCGGAAGGGAAGTTCCTAATGGGTGCCGGTCCCGGCAGTCATGCTGACAACCTCCGGAGGGAGGTGGTCCTCGATGCCTTTTACATGGATAAGCATGAGGTTACAAACGGTGACTACAAGCGGTTCGTTGACAAGGAGGGGCACAGGGAGCCGAGGAACTGGGCTATACGCGGTTATGATGAAGATCTTAAGGACCACCCCGTCGTCTTTGTAAGCTATAAAGATGCAGAGGCGTACTGTACCTGGATGGGCAAGAGGCTTCCTACCGAAGAGGAGTGGGAGAAGGCGGCCAGGGGAACGGACGGCAGGGTTTATCCTTGGGGGAACGAGTTTAAAAGGGACAGGGCGAATACGAGCATATCGGGTATCGTGGGCACCTCCAGGGTTGGAAGATATGAGGAGGGTAAGAGCCCCTACGGCCTCTATGATATGGCCGGCAATGTCTGGGAGTGGACTAGTTCGGACTACAAGAAAGGCAGCAAGGTTGTCAAGGGCGGTTCCTGGGGGTTGAGTCACAGATTTTCCAGGGCCTTCGCACGGGTAGGATACGGCCAGAATACGAGGATAAACAATCTCGGTTTCAGGTGTGCCCGGGATATGTAACTGGTCTTGACGGCTTCGTAAAAAGTCAAAAATAGGGACGGCACAGTAAGAAGCTCCGGATGCAAGGCAAGCGAATCCCGAGGAATGACCTGCCTGCCGCGTTGCAGGCAGGCGAAGGATGAAGCACAACACAGCAGATGAACTTTTCACGAAGCCGTCAGTCTTGGGATCTTTAAGACCGGGAGGGAGAGGATCACATGTCGAAGAGAGACGAGATTCAGGCTGAAATCGTAAAGGCTGCCAAGGGGCGCGAGAAGGATAGGCTTTCCGTATTGCGGTTTCTGATGTCCGCCATCAAGAATAGAGAGATAGAGCTCAAAAGAAACCTGGAGGATGAAGAGGTGCTACAGGTAATAGCTTCCTTGATACGGAAGGGGCAGGAGTCTCTGGAGCAGTTCAAGGCCGGAGGCAGGCAGGACCTGATAGATAAAGAGGAGTCGGAGATAGCAACACTACGCTCGTTCATGCCGCCGCAACTGTCTGAAGAAGAGGTGGAGGCGGTTGTAGTGGAGGTGATTGAGGGTACCGGCGCCTCCGGTATGCGAGATATGGGAAAGGTGATGAAGGAGGTTATCTCAAGGATAAAGGGCAGGGCCGACGGTAAGGTCGTCAGTACTATCGTGAAGAATAAGTTAAGGAAGGTCTGATTTATTCAGACCTTCCGCGCGGCGCAGGGATATGCCGCCATTTTCAATGGCTGTAAGTCATTGAAAATGTGAGAAAAAGAAAAATCGCACTTTTTCTTTTTCGTCTCTGAATAATTCAGGGATGAATTATTCAGAGGTTCCTTAAGTTGAAGCGCCATGCGGTGCTCTGCGGGTTATTCGGCCGTGGAGCATCTCGAAAAAGGAACACTCAGGAGGTAGATGAATGAGACTAGGTGACATATACAAAAGGGCCGTAAGCAGGGGTATAGAACTCGACCCGCGTGGAAAGGACGAGGTGATCGCTGAACTTGACACCCTGAAGGGCGACTACGAAAAGCTCAAAGAAGGAGAAAAAGAGGACTTTGACAAGGAATCCCTCGATAACCCGTATTCCGATACCCGGATCCTCTACGGTGATCCTGGGAAGGAGGTGAAGCGCGCTCTCGTCGGCATAGACATGGAGGTCGGTGAAATCCTTCTTGCGGAGAGGCTGAGGGGAAGGGGGGAAGAGGTAGACCTGGTTATCGCCCACCATCCGGAGGGGAGGGCGATGGCCGCGCTGTATGAGGTCATGAGCATGCAGGCGGGTATACTTATGAAGTACGGTGTACCTATTAATGTGGCCGAAGACATAATGGGCGAACGTATCAAAGAGGTTGAGAGAAGATTGCTGCCTGTGAACCATACACGGGCGGTGGATGTGGCCAGGCTCCTCGACGTACCGTTCATGTGCATACATACACCTGCGGATAATGCTGTGACGACATACTTGCAGGGGATCTTTGATGAGAAGAGTCCAGGGAGGGTTTCGGATATCATAGATGTCCTTAAGGAGATTCCGGAGTATAAGGGCTCTACCATGGAGGGTGTCGCTCCCAGGGTGGTTGTGGGTTCAAAGAAGAGGAGGGCCGGAAGGATCTTGGTGGATATGACCGGCGGGACGGGGGGAAGCAAGAAGATCTTTGAAAGGCTGTCGACGGCCGGTATAGGTACCATAGTAGGCATGCATATAGGCGAGGATCACAGGAAGGAGGCTGAGAAGCACCATATAAGTGTAGTGATAGCCGGTCACATATCGAGTGATAACCTTGGCATGAACCTCCTGTTTGATGATATACTTGAGGGAGTGGACACCATAGACTGTTCCGGTTTCAGGAGGATAAGCAGGACAAGGTAGTAGGTGTTTTATGTATGAATTCTGGACTCTCTATATTAGGTTGGCTGAGCCGTATTGAAGTATATCCCTTCTGCTTTCCATGAGAAGATGTTAAACTAGAACAGTATCTCCCTACGGAACTTGTAACGCTGCCTACGGTTCAATCTCCTATGCGGGTTATGGCGCAGGGTTACGAACCCGTGATTGAAGATCCACCTCTTTGAAGTCGATATGATACAACAGGAAAAGATTGACGAGATCCGTCAACGTGCAAACATAGTAACCATCATATCCGACTATCTGTCCATGAAGAGGCGGGGGAGCAACTATGTAGGGTTGTGCCCCTTTCACTCCGAGAACACCCCTTCATTTACAGTAAGCGAAGACAAGCAGATATTTTACTGCTTCGGCTGCCATGCAAAGGGAGGTGTCTTTGCCTTCCTTATGATGCATGAAAACCTCTCCTTTCCCGAGGCCGTAAAGTCTGTCGCGGAGAGAGTGGGGATAGAGGTGGAAGACCATAAGAGGGGATATAAGGGTGGCGGCATCTTCGAGATACTCTACAAGGCCAACGCCATCGCAACCGACTACTTCCACAGCCGGCTTTTGGAGAGTGGGGGTGAAAGGGCCAGAGAATATCTTAAAGAGAGGGGAGTTGACAGGACAGTAGCCGAAGAGTTCAGGCTGGGTTATGGACCTCCGTCATGGGACGGACTGGCGGGCTTTCTTGCCAAAAGGGGATTTCCACTGGATATGGCCTTCAGGGCCGGGCTCCTGAACAAAAGGGATGGCGGTGGCTACTATGACCGTTTCCGGGAGAGAGTTATATTTCCCATATTTGATACGAGAGGACGGCCCATAGCCTTCGGAGGCAGGGCCATGGACGGAAAGGAGCCGAAGTACCTTAATTCCCCCGACTCGCCCCTATTTAAGAAGGGAGAGACGCTCTATAACCTCCATAATGCGCGGCAATATATCTCAAAAGAGGGGTATGTGCTGGTTGTCGAAGGGTACTTTGACCTCATCACCCTGTACCGTTACGGCTTCAAGCACACCGTCGCCACCATGGGAACGGCCCTGACTGTGTCTAATATCAGGCGTTTAAAGGGATACGCCAAAGAGGTATATATGCTCTTCGATGCGGATGATGCCGGCAGGAAGGCCGTGTCAAGGATGCTGCCCATCTTCCTTGAGGAATCGGCCCAGGCAAGGGTCGTGTTTATTCCTCGAGGTATGGACCCTGATGACTTCCTGAAGAGAGAGGGTGCTGAGGCGCTTGCAGGAATCATAGGGGAAGCGGAACCGCTGATGGATTTTTTTCTTAAGGATTTGAAGGATTTGTCCGATCTAAGTACAGCTAGAGGCAAGATAGAGTACCTAGAAACTGTAGCTCCTTACTTGGGCAGTATGAGTAATATGGTAGAGCGCGATCATTACGCAGAGATCGTTGCCGCAATGGCCGGAGTAGGAGTCGACATCGTTTATGCCACACTGAAGAAGGGACAAACCGGCGCCGGGAAAAATGTCCCTTTGCCCTCCGAGACAATAGTGATGAAGAATTACGACAGGGTAGAGGAGAAGATACTCCACATACTCTTCTCTTTTCCTCACCTCTTCAATGAGCAAGTTAAGGAGGCGGTCTCGTCCTTCAAGAGCGCAATGATGAGGGATATCGGTCTGGCCGTCATCGATATCCTGGAGAGCGGCGGTAGTACCCCGGACTTTACCTTCCTCCTGGATTCCGGCCTCGATGAAGGCGCGAAGAAGTGGATAGCCATGGCGCTGGTGAAGGAAGACGGTGCCATCAGAGAGGCGCCGGAGAAGATACTGGAAGACTGCTGCAGGAAGGTTGTTTCATCAGGTAGGCTTGGTGAAGGGACTATGAAGCTTATACGACAGTTGGAGATGGCCGGCAAATTCCATGAGGCGGAAGAGATAAGGGCCGGCGCGGAGTCCTATATCGGCCGGACCTGTCTGCCACGATATGACAGGCGGGGATGACGGTTGCATTTCAAATGCGGTGGGACATGTGGTGCCGTCCGGTATGACAACAACAGTGGAGTGGAACGACACTAATGGAAGATAGTCTCAAGGTCGTCATAGCCGAGGATAGTCCGGCTTCAAGGAGGTGCCTTAAAGACCAGTTGGAGTCGCTTGGCTACACTATTCTGGGTGTTGCTTCTACAGGCAGCAAGGCGGTCGATATGACTATAGAGCTGGAACCGTCATTCGTGATAATGGATATAAATATGCCTGAAATGGATGGTATCACCGCCGCGAAGGCCATTACAAAGATCAAACCGATACCAATCATACTCATAACTGGCCACTCCTCCGAGGAGTTTGTTTCAAAGGCGGTAGAGGCCGGGGTATTTGCTTACCTGATAAAACCCATTTCCAAGAAGTCCCTTGCACCTGCCGTAAAACTCGCCTTCGCCAGATTCTACGAGTTCCGTGAATTGAAGGGAGAGTTGAAGGATATGAAGGAGGCCCTCGAGGCCAGAAAGCTCATAGAGAGGGCCAAAGGCATACTGATGAAGAGGTGCAACATGTCCGAGGAGGATGCCTTTAAATTACTGCAGACCCACTCCCAGAAAGAGAACAGAAAGCTGAAAGACATAGCCGACATGGTAGTCAACGCCGACAAGCTTATTTAGCATGCTGGGAGCCAGCGTACCGACTGTACTGTCTTCTTAGTGCTGTGCCGGTATTAAGAATATTGACGTATTTATGGAAGGATGGTTTTTAAAAGGAGAAGTCTGAGCAATAGAAACCGTTGCTCATGGCTTCAGAAACTGGAAGGCCGGAAAAAGACCTAAATATGGACCCGTTCCCGATCTCTACGGGTGACTGGGTTTCAGAGGCTTTTCCATGGCAAAGGCAAGACCACCGACCACTGCGGAAGGGACGACCGTACCGGTTCTCTTCCTCGTCTTTAACCGCCCTGAAGTTTCTTCCAAGGTATTCGATATGATCCGTCTGGCAAGGCCGCCCCGTCTGTATATAGCCGCTGACGGTCCTCGTCCTGAAGTACATGGTGAGGCTGAAATATGTGAAGAGGTGAGGCGAATAGCCACGGATGTCGACTGGAAGTGCGATGTGTTCTCTCTCTTTCTCCGTGAACACCTTGGGTGCGCGCTTGCGATCAGTAACGCGATCGGCTGGTTCTTCGAACATGAGAGTGAAGGAATCATTCTGGAGGACGACTGCCTGCCTAGTTGTTCCTTCTTTATGTTCTGCCAGGAACTGCTTGAGAGGTACAGGGATGACAAGAGGGTGATGCATATAGCCGGTACTAACCTCCATTTCGGCAAGAGATACGGTGATGGGAGTTACTACTTTTCGCGGTACAACCTAATATGGGGATGGGCGACATGGAGGCGGGCCTGGCAGTTATATGATGTCGACATGAATACACTCCCATCACTGAGACGGCGGTACGATCTGGAGAGGACCCTCTTATCATACAACGAACGCATATCGAGGATGGCCATGTATGACGATGCGTACTCACACAGGATCGATACATGGGACTATCAGTGGCACTATGCTACGAGAATCAACAGCGGCCTGGCGGTCCACCCGAACGTCAACCTGGTGCAGAACCTTGGGTTTTGCAACGGCGCGACGCATACGTGGAGCAAAGATCCGAAGATAATCGGCAATGTTGCCGAAGATATCGACTTTCCCCTGGTACACCCTGAATTTGTGCTTGCAAACAGGGCTGCGGACAAGGACCTCTATGCGCAGTACTATGCCGGTGGTTTTCTCTCCAGTGTAAGGATTATCCCTGCACTCATCAGGGACTATATACGGTACATCCTGCATGCCGGAGATTGAGATGTCTATTATTAAGGAAGGTCTGATTCATTCAGACCTTCCGCGCGGCACAGGGATATGCCGCCATTTTCAATGACTTACAGC
>WGFD01000139.1 GCA_015492395.1 Deltaproteobacteria bacterium
CTCCTATTGCGCTCGCGTAGGACAGCGCCATATCCCTGGTGTTTTTCGATGGATCCTGATGTATGGCGATCAGGGTTGGTACGCCGTTTTCCCTCTTGTACTCGTGTCTCACGAGGTGCCCAGGCCCTTTCGGGGCCGCCATGAAGACGTTCACATCCTTTCGTGGGACTATCTGGCCGAAGTGTATATTGAAACCATGCGCAAAGGCCAGATACGCACCCTCCTGGAGGTTTGGAAGTATCTCCGACCTGTAGGTGTCCCCCTGAAGTTCATCGGGTATGAGAATCATGATCACGTCCGCGCCTCTTACCGCTTTGCCCACCTCTTGTACCGTCAGTCCGGATGCCTCGGCCTTCTTCCAGGAAGGACCCCCTTTCCTTAAACCGACGACTACATCCACACCGCTATCCTTAAGGTTCTGGGCATGGGCATGCCCCTGACTGCCGTAGCCGATCACGGCAACCTTCTGTTTCCTTATAATTCCAATGTCGGCATCCTTGTCGTAGTAGACCTTCATATCCTCTTCTCCCTCTCCTAAGTGAATTTATATAGATGGCTCATCCTTTCAACTTCAGGCTCCTCGCCAATGCAATCCTTCCCGTCCTGGCCACCTCCTTGATGCCGAAAGGCCGCAGCAGTTCGGAAATGGCCCGTATCTTCTCCTCGTCACCGGTAATCTCGACAGTATATGACTTCGGACCGACGTCGACCACCTTCGCCCTGAATATGTCAACTATCCGCAGGATCTCAGCCCTGTGGTCCTCTGTGGAGTGTACCTTGATGAGGGCCAACTCCCTCTCTATATACTCCTGCCCCGTAAGGTCATTGACCTTGATAACGTTGATGAGTTTATTGAGTTGCTTCGTGATCTGCTCGATTACCTTGTGGTCCCCACTCGTAACTATGGTCATCAGAGAAACCTTGGGATCCATGGTCTCTGCAACACAGAGGCTTTCAATATTAAAGCCCCTCCCTGAAAAGAGGCCGGACACCCTGCTCAGGACACCGAACTCGTTGTCCACCAGTACCGATATGGTATGACGCAAACCGCACTCCTTCTTTAAAAACACTATACTAAGAGCATCTTGTTTATAGGCTGGCCGGCAGGCACCATCGGGTAGACGTTCTCCTCTCTATCTACTACAAAGTCCATTATTACAGGCCTGTCCTTTATAGAGAGGGCCTCTTTTATTACGCCGTCCACCTCTTGCGGCGCCGCGGCGCGCAGACCGGCAGCGCCGTATGACTCTGCAAGCCTTACAAAATCCGGCATCACCTCGATACAGGTGGAAGAGTATCTGCTTCCATAAAAGAGCTCCTGCCACTGCCTTACCATGCCCAGAAACCTGTTGTTCAGGATCGCCACCTTAACCGGAAGCCTGTACTGAACCGCGGTGGCCAGTTCCTGTATATTCATCTGGATGCTGCCGTCACCGGCTATATCTATAACCACCCTGCCGGGGCAGGCTATCTGTGCGCCTATAGCCGCGGGAAAACCGTATCCCATCGTTCCTAGACCGCCGGATGTAAGAAAAGTCCGTGGCTTGTTGAACTTGAAGAACTGTGCGGTCCACATCTGGTTCTGGCCAACCTCGGTGGCTATAATCGCCTCCCCTTTGGTCAGTTCATACAACCTCTCGACGACGTACTGCGGTTTTATCTTGTTCACACTCTTCTTGTACGAGAGTTTATGTGTGTTGTCCCACCCCTCTATCTGTCTTCGCCAACCGGCAAGTCTCCCCTTCTTTCCCCGCACCTTCATCTCGCTCAGTGTGCGGCTCATCTCTTTAACCACCAGTCTGACATCACCGACGATAGGGATGTCGACCTTTACGTTCTTGCTTATGGATGTAGGGTCTATATCGATATGTATTATCTTGGCATATGGAGCGAACTCATCGATCTTTCCTGTAACCCTGTCATCGAATCTGGCGCCTATTGCGATCAGGCAATCCGTGTTTGTTACCGCCATGTTGGCACAATACGTACCGTGCATGCCGAGCATGCCCAGGAATAGCGGGTGGGTGCCTGGGAAGCCGCCAAGACCCATAAGGGTCGTCGTTACGGGAATACTGAGTCTCTCTGCAAACTTCAACAGCTCCTTTGCAGAGTCTGAAAGGACAACGCCGCCGCCCGCATATATCACCGGCCTCTCAGCCTGAAGTATGCCCTCTACAGCCCTCCGTATCTGCCTGGAATGGCCGCGAAAGGTAGGTTGATAAGTAGGCATCGACACCTCGTCAGGGTACCTGAAGTGCTCTGTGTTGGTGAGCACATCCTTCGGCAGGTCTATCAAAACAGGACCGGGTCTGCCGCTCATAGCTATGTAGAAGGCCTTCTTGACGATAGTCGCCAAGTCCTTGATGTCCTTGACAAGATAGTTATGTTTAGTGCAAGGACGTGTAATGCCGACTATATCCGCCTCCTGAAATGCGTCGTTGCCTATAAGCGCCGTAGGCACCTGTCCTGTGAGGACGACAAGCGGTATGGAGTCCATGTAGGCAGTGGCAATGCCGGTAACGGTGTTGGTGGCACCGGGACCGGAGGTCACCAGCACGACACCTGGTTTTCCCGTAGCCCTTGCGTAACCATCCGCCATATGCACCGCCCCCTGCTCGTGCCTGACCACTACATGCCTAAGCGACGAGGAAAATAAGGCGTCATAAACTGGCAAGACCGCGCCGCCAGGAAAACCGAATATGGTATCCACGCCTTCCTTTTCAAGGGCAGTTATCAGTATCTCCGATCCTGTCATATTCATTAACGTTTATCTATTTCAAGACGGCCCCTGTATTGGCCGCAGATACAAGCCTGGCATACCTTGAAAGCCATCCCTCCTTTATCTTTGGTTCGGGAGGCGTCCACTTAGCCCTTCTCCTGGCGATCTCTTCTTGGGATACCATGAGTTCCATCCTCCTCGAAGGTATATCCAGGTCGATGGCGTCGCCATCCTTTATGATGGAGATAGGACCGCCCTCCATAGCCTCGGGGGATATATGTCCGACACACGGTCCTCTTGTCCCCCCGGAGAAGCGCCCATCGGTGATGAGTGCGACCGAATCGCCCAGACCCATTCCCGATAGCGTGGCCGTAGGCGCAAGCATCTCCCTCATGCCAGGCCCGCCTTTCGGGCCCTCATACCTTATGACAATACAATCGCCCGGCCTTATCCTGCCCCCTGTAATCGCCTTCATGGATGCCTCTTCACTGTCGAATACGCGGGCCTTTCCTTGAAAACGCATCATCCTGTCGCTTACTCCGGACTGTTTTACGACTGCCCCCAACGGCGCGATGTTTCCCTTAAGAATGGCTATACCTCCCTCCTTATGATACGGCCTTTCTAAGGGTCTTATCACCTCTTCATCTATAAAGTCGACACCGTTTATAATACCCTTGATCCTCCTTCCAGAGACCGTAGGGTTGTTCTTTATCACACCCTCCAACCGCTTGAGAACCGCAGGTATGCCACCCGCCCAGTGAAGGTCCTCCATGTAGTGGTCACCCACCGGTTCAATGGAAGTTATGTGGGGTGTCTCCCTGCTGAGTATGTCGAACAGATCGAGCGGAAGTCTTATACCTGTATCGTGCGATATCGCCAATAGATGCAGCACCGTATTGGAAGAGCCTCCCAGGGCCAGATCCACCCTTATGGCGTTTTCGAAGGCCCTTCTGGTCATTATCTTCCGTGGTGTCACTCCTTCGTCTACGAGCTCCACAATGCGCCTGCCGCTCTCAAAAGCGATCCTCCTTTTCTCCGCGGAGACGGCAAGGGCGGTCCCACAACCGGGGAGGCTCATACCCATAACCTCCGTGAGGGAGTTCATCGTGTTTGCTGTATACAGCCCCTGGCAGCTGCCTACCCCGGGGCATGCGCCGGCTTCGCACGCGGCGAGCTCACCTTTCGATATCTTCCCCTCTCTGAACTTCCCCATAGCCTCGAATGTGTTACGTATAAACGAGAGCTTCTCTCCTCTGTAACGTCCTGTCATCATCGGGCCGGCTGTAACCACTATCGCCGGTATATCAAGCCTGCCGGCGGCCATCAACATGCCGGGCGTAATCTTATCGCAATTGGTAAGGAGTACTATGCCGTCAAAGGCGTTGGCCTGTGCCACGGATTCTATGAGGTCTGCGATAAGCTCCCTGGCCGGGAGCGAGTAATGCATTCCCTTGTGACCCATGGCGATACCGTCACATATTGCCGGCAGACCGAATATGAACGGATACCCGCCTCCCGAATGAACACCTTTCTCGATGAATCGCTCCAGGTCTCTCATCCCTATGTGTCCCGGAACCATGTCGGTAAAGCTGGAAGCTACGCCTATAAACGGCTTGCCCATCTCCCTGGACGAGATGCCGGTTCCATAGAGGAGTGCTCTGTGCGGTCCTCTCTCAAGCCCCTTTTTTATTCTATCGCTCTTCATCTTATTATTGTACGGAGTCGTTCCTGCCCTCCCGGTGCCGTAACAGTATCTCCTCCATCTTATCTTTAGCTATCAACTTCAGCTTCTTCAGTCTCTGTTTCTCTTCCCTGTCGGATTCTGCCAGGTAAGGCCTCTTGTTCAGTTTATCCACCTTTTTACCGTATGCCCTGTGCATCTCGTAGGCCTTACGGAACTCTTCGTCTTCTTCAAGCAGTTGTTGCAGGGTTTCATCTTCTATAAGTTCCATCTTGCACCTCCTCAAAGATTAGTGATGTTAATATAATATACCTTTCTTGTCAATATATCCAGGCCGGGGAAACTATCTGTGCATGCATATACGGAGTGTTTTTACTCCACGTATGTGCCCCGCTTATATGCCGGAACTATCTCCAAGGCTGTATACTCTTTTCCACATCTACCTAAAGCCAACCTTGCAATATTGGAAGACCGTATGCTCCACAGATGGTTGGGCGCAAGGATGGCACCCTTGATGTTTTCTTTTATCAGATGTCCATAACTCCTTATAGCGTCTCCAAGAAAGACCACCTCCTTTGCCGTCATGCGATCATACAACAATTCAGGGGGGATCGCCTTTGCTTCATCCACTGCATTCAACACGCTTCCTTTCCATCTGTATTGGGCCGCATAAATCTCTCCCCTCCTCGCGTCCAATATGGGGCATATGGTCAGGCCGGAAAAGGGTATGTTCATGGCCAGCGCCATGAGGGACGAGACGCCTACTACCGGTTTATTCATCGCCCAAGCCAGTCCCTTAATAGTGCTTATCCCCACACGCAGCCCTGTAAATGAACCCGGTCCGGTAGAGATGGCGAAGAGCTCCACCTCTTCTATCTCCAGGGCGGCTTCTTTCATCAGATAGTCCATACCAGCCAGGAGCCGGCGGGAGTGTGCCGTCCCGCTTCCCAATATAAGCTCTCCAAGGATGCTGTCATTATCGAGCAATGCAACGCTTCCGGAGGAAGTGGAGGTATCGACCGCCAATACAATCATTTGAAGAAGAGGCGCAGTATGTCGTTATAGGTGACGACTACCATCAGGAGTATGAGCAGAGCGATCCCAACCTGCTGGATTATCACCATAGTCTTCTCGTTCAGGGGTCGACCCCTCAGGCCCTCTATCCCAAAGAAGAGGAGGTGCCCTCCATCGAGCACCGGGAAGGGGAAGAGATTCAGGATGCCCAGTTGCAGGCTCAAGAACGCCATAAGTGAAAGAATAGCCGAGGTCCCGGTCTCTGCAGCCTGCCCTGCTACTTGGGCTATCATGATAGGACCACCAAGTGTCTTGATCGACAGCTCGCCAAGGAATAGCTTTTTCATTATTATGAATACAAGAACCATCAGGTCCATTGACTTTTTCACACCCTTTTCGATAGACTCTGAAAGACCATATCTCTTGATGATACTCTCCTGCATGGGTGATATCCCTATCAGATAACCGCCCACCCCTTTCTCCCACCTTGGCCTGATAGCAACCTCGCGGATATCCCCATTCCTTTCCAGGATGATGCTCTTTTCTCTCCCGTCACCCTTTATCATATTATGCACCTCCAGCCAATGGCTAACCTCAATGCCGTCGATGGAGAGTATCGTGTCACCTGTCTGGAGCCCCGCCTTGTCGGCAGGATAGCCCTTGGATACCGCACCAATAACGGGGCGCATGGGTGGATATAGGCCGCCCATATCCTTCAAGCCGTCGCTAGCCGCAGTGAGCAAAAGTTCCGTCTCCAGATATTTCCCCTCCCTGTCTATCCTTATGCTCACTATGTTGCCCGGGCTGGCTAGTATTATCCCTGTCAGCGCCTCCCAGTTCTTTACACTCTTTCCATTCACCTCTCTGAGGAGATCCCCCTTTCTTATGCCGGCCTTCCATGCGGCGCTCCCTTCTTCTACGTACCCGACGACCGGCTTCCCTTCCAGATAGACTGGGACCTGGATGCCGATAATATAGATTATGGGCATCAGGATAACGGCCAGGATGAGGTTCATAACGGGACCGGATACAACTATGGCGGCTCTCTTGTAGATAGGCTTGTGAGTGAAGGATCGTTCCCTGTCGGCATCCGAAACGGTTTCATCCTGGGACTCGCCAACCATCTTGACGTAACCGCCGAGGGGCAATAGAGACAACCTATACTCCGTCTCGCCTGTTTTAAATCCGGCGATCTTTGGTCCGAAACCCAGCGAAAACTTCTCAACACCGACGCCGCAGAGTTTGGCCATGGCAAAGTGTCCCAACTCGTGTATAAATATCAGTATGCCTAGTACGACAACAAAGGATATTACTGTAGTCATATTCCCCTTTTTACCCCCTATCCTGCCATTAAGATACCAGACGGCTCCGTAAAAAGTCCATCCGCTGTGTCGTGTGCCCGCCTATACGTTATAACCGACAGGCCACTACGGCATACGCTTGTCATACTGTTGCAATCTTCAGGATTCGCGTGCCTCGCGGCCGAAGCTTTTATAGCGTGGCGTCCCTATTTTCGACTTTTATATGAGTTTATCATATTTATCCAGCAATTCATTCGCCCTCCTGTGTGCCCACCTGTCGATCTCGACTATACCATCAAGGTCGTATTCATTGTGTGGGGAGTGTTCGCTCATGACCGACTCTATAAGTTCGGGTATGACGGTAAACGGTATCCTCTTCTTTAAAAAGGCCTCGACTGCCACTTCATCCGCGGCATTCAACGCCGCCGGCATCGCCTTGCCCTCCTCAAGGGCGGCAAACGCAAGATTCAGGCAGGGGAACCTCTTCATATCCGGTTCAAAGAACTCGAGACTCTTCAAAGTAATGAGATCAAGGGGAGGGGCGCCGGAATCTATTCTTTCCGGATATGAGAGTGCATAGGAGATAGGCCCCTTCATATCAGGAGTACCCATCTGCGCCATTATGGAGCCGTCTATATACTCTACCATGGAGTGAATGACGCTCTGGGGATGAATAAAGACCTTGATACACTCGGGCTCCATAGTGAAGAGCCATCTTGCCTCTATAACCTCGAGTCCTTTATTCATTAAGGTGGCGGAGTCTATCGTCACCTTATTCCCCATATCCCAGTTCGGGTGTGCCAGGGCCTCTTCAGGCGTTACACTGCTCAGCCTCTTCAGGGGTGTGTTGAGAAATGGACCACCGGAAGCGGTGAGTAGCAGACTCCTTATATCCTCTCGCCTGTGTCCTTCCATTGACTGGAAGATAGCGCTATGTTCGCTGTCGATGGGTAAGAGGCGTATGCCCTTTTCTCTGACTTCGGCCATTACCAGGCTGCCGGCCATTACCAGGACCTCCTTGTTGGCGATGGCAACGTCTTTGCCCGCCCCTATTGCAGTGAGGGTTGGCCTAAGGCCCGCTGCACCGGAGAATGCCGACACCACGAGGTCAGCCCCTTCCGCCCCTGCCACGGAGTTGGCTCCATCTTCACCGTAAGTAAGAATAGGGCCGCCGGATAGCTGTTTCTTGAGTGCAGCACGGTCCTCTTCTAGGCAGACGGATACAACTGCCGGGTTGAACTCTTCGATCTGCTTTTTCAGGAGCCTGATATTTCTGCCCGCCGCCAATCCAACCACCTTAAACCTGTCAGGATGCCTTCTTACGATCTCAAGCGTACTCTGGCCTATCGACCCCGTAGAACCCAATACGGCGAGCCTCTTCATATCCTCCATATTCCGGTATCCATAAGTTTTATATAGTAGTAAAGAAATGGAAGAGGAAGTATGATACTGTCTATCCTGTCCAATATGCCGCCGTGTCCCGGGACAACGAAGCCGGAGTCTTTTGCCCCCACACTCCTTTTTAAAGATGACTCTATGAGATCTCCAAGCTGGCCCAATATCCCCATGATTAGTGCGATCAAGATGGTATCTGCCGTACCGATAACCCCGCTGAGAATGAAACGGTGTAGAGCAAAGGATACAAGTATCCCACCTGCAAGACCGCCTATGGCTCCCTCGATCGTCTTATTCGGGCTAATGGCCGGGGCGAGTTTGTGTCTTCCAATCGCCCTGCCTGTATAGTATGCGAATGTGTCGTTCCCCCATACGATAGAGAAGAGTAGAAGCAATAGCCATTGACCGTTTTCGAGGGACCTGATAAGCATCATATAGGAAAATAACAGAGGTATGTATACTATGCCCAGCAGTCCGAACGCGACAGGTACGACGGATTGAGCGGGAGCCCCTCTGTGAGAGATGAGACGAAAGAGAAAGAGCAGGAAGAGAGCGATGACCAGGATGAGTGGAGCTGTCCCCGGGCCTCTCCACGAGACAGATGCCATCAGTAGGACTCCAACAACTATTACAAGAGATTTGAAGCCCCGTTCAATCTTGGAGAAGACCAAGAGAGAATACTCCCAAAGAGCTGTAGCCGTCACTAAGAAGGCAACTGCAAAGAGCCATGCAAATGGTGTATAGAGTAAGATATAAATAAGAACAGGGGCGGCGATAATGCCGGTTAGGACCCTCTTCAGACCACCCTCCTAGTAAAACTGGCAGGAGTCGTCCCCTACCACTCTCTGTTCGCTTATCAGGCCGAATCTGCGCTCGCGGCCCTGATAGACTATAATCGCCTTTTCCATATCGGACCTTGTAAAGTCCGGCCAGAGAACGTCGGTCACATATATCTCGGTGTAGGCAAGTTGCCATAAGAGGAAGTTGCTTATCCTCATCTCACCGCTGGTCCTTATAAGAAGGTCCGGATCAGGAATGCCTGCAGTCTGGAGATGTCTGGAAAATGTCTCCTCATTAATCTCTCCCTGCTCCAGGTTCCCTTCTGCGACCTCCAGGGCCAATGCCTTTGCAGCATCGACCAGTTCTTCTCTACCGCTGTAACTCAGTGCTAGTTGTAGTGTCATACCGTCATTATTCGCGGTTAACCTCTCTACCTCCGCAATTGCATTCCGTACACCTCCGGGCAGTTCACATATGTGCCCTATGGCCCTAAATTTTATATTGTTTTTAACCATGCTGGGGGCCTCTTCCATGAGGTGTCTTTCCAGAAGGAACATCAGGGCCTTGACCTCCGGCTGCGGACGGTTCCAGTTTTCCTTGGAAAAGGTATAGAGGGTAAGGTATCTAATGCCGATCTCACGACAAAATTCCACTATGTCCCTGACAACCTCGATACCCCTTCTGTGCCCCAAGACCCTGTTAAGGATCTTCTTTTTAGCCCAGCGTCCGTTACCATCCATTATGATCGCAATGTGTTCGGGGAGCTTGGATTCAATCAGTTTATCCATAGGCAAGCATTATAAAACAGGCGGATAAAATTCTCAAACATTCCTTTAGAGGGAGCATTCTATACCTTCAGAATATCCTCTTCTTTGCGGTCCAGGACTTCATCTATCCTTGCTATGTACTCATTCGTAATCTCCTGCACCTGGGCCTGGGCCTTCTTTAGCTCATCTTGAGATATCTCCTTCTCCTTTTCAAGCGTCTTTAACAGCTCATTTGCGTCCCTTCTCGCACTCCTCACCGAGATCTTCGACTCTTCCGCAATCTTTTTTGCTACTTTCACGAACTCCTTCCTCCTCTCTTCCGTAAGGGGGGGGATGTTGATTCGTATTATCTTGCCATCATTGTTCGGGGTTAGTCCCAGCCCAGAATTGATTATCGCCTTTTCAATCGCTGGAAGGATGTTCCCATCCCACGGTTGAATCGTTATCATCTTGCTTTCAGGGACGGAGAGTGTGGCAACCTGGTTTAAGGGGGTAAGCGTTCCGTAAGACTCCACCTTGACGTCGTCAAGGATAGAGAGTGAGGCCCGGCCTGTCCTTATCTTTCCCAGTTCATGGCGGAGGTTTGACAGGGCCTTCTCCATCTTACCCTTCATCTCTCTAAAGATATCTTCTTCCATGGCCATCCTCTTTGCGGTAGTCCGGAATTAATAGTTTCTGCAGCCTCTCAGCTTTTTCAAGTGACAAGAGTACCCACGGCCTCGCCTGATACTATCTTTTCCACATTCCCTTGGTCCTTTATATTGAACACTACAATCGGGAGTTTGTTTTCCATGCATAAAGTTATGGCTGTAGTATCCATCACCTTCAGTCCCTTCTGAATGACATCCAGGTATGTAAGCTTCAGAAACATCTCCGCGCCTTCTTCCTCCATGGGGTCCCGGTCATAGACACCGTTGACCTTTGTCCCCTTCAATATCACATCGGCGTGGATCTCCATCGCTCTCAAAGATGCGGCCGTATCGGTTGTGAAGTACGGGTTGCCCGTTCCAGCGGCGAAGATAACGATTCTGCCCTTGTCCAGATGTCTTATGGCCCTCCTTCTGATATAAGGCTCGGCCAGTTCTTTCATCTCAATTGCGGATAGAACCCTTGTGAAGACTCCCTTCTTGTCAAGAGAATCCTGGAGCGCCAGCCCGTTCATTACCGTAGCAAGCATACCCATATAGTCTGCGGTAGCCCTGTCCATACCCCTTGCGCTTGCATTCAGACCCCTGAATATATTCCCTCCCCCTATGACTACGGCGATATCCGCACCCATCCTTCTGACGTTGCGAATCTCATCGGCGATCGTGCTGACCACATCCGGATCGATGCCGTAGTCCTGGGCACCGATCAGGGCCTCGCCGGAAAGCTTCAGTAGTATACGTTTGTATTTGAGACTTGGCATATAAGGGAGCTGGCAGTAGTAGAGGGAATTGATCAGAGTGCCGCCTTTACCTCGGCGGCGAAGTCCATCGCCTTCTTCTCCATACCCTCACCCACGACAAACCTCACAAACCGCCTTATTGATATGTTTTCACCTAACTTGGCGATCTTTTCCGACAGCAACTGCCGTATTGTGACGTCGGGATCCTTTACAAAGGCCTGTTCCATCAGGCAAACTTCGGAAAAATACTTCTCCAGTCTTCCTACAACGATCTTGTCAACCACCTTTTCAGGCTTGCCCGATTCCAGAGCCTGCTTCCTGTATATAGATCTCTCATGTTCGATGACGTCTTCAGGGATATCTTCTTTCTTTAAGTATTGAGGGTTTGTAGCAGCAATGTGCATGGCCACATCCTTTAACAACTCATGGAAATCCTCGTTACGGGCGACAAAGTCGGTCTCGCAATTCAACTCCACGATAACCCCTATCTTTCCGCCTGCGTGGATGTAGGAGCCGACAAGGCCTTCCGCTGCAAGGCGGCCGGACCTCTTACTTGCCGCGGTGAGGCCCTTCTCTCTCAGGTATGTAACCGCCGCATCGAAGTCACCATTTGACTCTTTAAGGGCCTTCTTGCAGTCCATTATACCTGCACCGGTCTTTTCTCTTATTTCTCTTATCTGCTCTACGGTAACACCCATCTAAACCTCCCGGCACTCTGAAGACTTAATCGTAGAAACTTGTGAGATTACTCTACCGGGCCACCTCAGGTGAAGCCTCTTCCAGCGGTCCGCTTTCCTCTTCACGAACCTCTCCTTCTGCATACTCCTTGTCTACTGCCGCCTGGAGGCTCTCTTCATATAACTGCTTACCTTCCATGCATGCCTGCGCAATAGCCGATGAAAATAGTTTAATTGCCCTGATCGCATCGTCATTTCCTGGTATTATATGGTCGACATCATCAGGATCACAGTTCGTATCCACTATGGCAATCACCGGTATTCCAAGCTTTGCAGCTTCCTTGAGGGCTATGGACTCCTTCTTCGCGTCGACGACGAAGAGTGCATCCGGCAGTTTCTCCATATCCTTTATTCCACCGAGATACCTCTCGAGTTTCATACGTTCCTTTTCAAGTTTGAGGGCCTCCTTCTTCACAAAGGAGTCCATCTGCCCACGTGCATTCATGTCATCGAGCTCTTTCAGTCTTTTAATGCTTGACTTGATTGTTACGAAGTTGGTCAACGTCCCGCCAAGCCACCTCTCGTTGATATATGGCATTCCACACCTCCGCGCTTCTTCCTCTATGGATGCCTGGGCCTGTTTCTTTGTCCCCACGAAAAGGACCGTCTTTCCCTTGGAGGCCATGTCCTTTACAATATCGTAAGCCTCCTTAAACATCTTTACCGTCCGTTGTAGATCGATAATATAGATACCGTTCCTGGCGGCAAAGATGTATGGCTTCATCTTCGGATTCCACCTCTTGGTCTGGTGTCCAAAATGGACGCCGGCCTCAAGTAACTGTTTCATTGTAAGATAGGCCATCTTTTTCCTCCTTTGGTTTTTCCTCCGACCCCAAGCGGTCCGGAATCCATACTAAGGACACCACCGGACGTAAAATAGAGCCGTGCGTATTTATATTTAAGCTTCCTTGAATACCACAAAAAGATCATGTTTTTCAAGGAAAAAATGCCCCCTCACCTGTAAGTCCGGAAAATGTACGGTGAGGATGTGTATAGTGAAATCTGGTCGGGGCGAGAGGATTCGAAC
>WGFD01000140.1 GCA_015492395.1 Deltaproteobacteria bacterium
CTATACATCCAAGACAAGGGGGGCGGGCCTTGGCTTGACTATAAGCTATAGGATCATACAGGACCATGGTGGAGATATAGATGTGGACAGTACAAAAGGGCGAGGTACAATATTTAAGGTGAGGCTGCCGGTCTTAAAGGGAACGGCCGGAAGTGTACTTTCTTAAGCTTAGGGAATCTCTGATTTATTCCTCCCAAGCATTATGATACGATTATATGCATCAAGCCGCTTGGAGGCCGATAATATGCGCCAACAGACTTTTGCCGAAGGCACCTTTGAACGTTTTCGCAAGCCGACCCGCCGGGAGCTTCTTCTCGCCGAGATGGACAGGGTTATTCCCTGGCGAGAGCTTGGTGAGGTCATCGAGCCCTTCTACCCCAAACCCGAGGGTGCCGGACGCCCTCCGGTCGGGATCGAACGCATGCTCCGCATTCATTTTCCTCAACACTGGCTCAACCTCTCCGACCCTGCGGTTGAAGAGGCGCTTTACGACTCCCGCGCCATGCGCAACTTTGTCGGCACAGACCTTGGCCGTGAGCCCGTACCGGACGAGACCACCATCTGCAAGTTCCGTCATATCCTTGAGGCTTACGATCTTGGGGAGCGGCTTTTTGCGCTGATCGGAGAGTACTTGGCTGATAACGGGCTGAAGGTCTCGAGAGGCACCATAGTGGACGCCACCATCATCAATGCCCCGAGCTCGACCAAGAACCGCGATAAGGCCAGGGACCCGGAGATGCACCAGACGAGGAAGGGCAACCAGTGGCACTTCGGCATGAAGGCCCATATCGGCGTGGACAGCAAGACCAGGCTCATACATTCGGTTGCGGCCACCCCGGCCAATGTGCCTGCCTGCGTGCCTCGCACAGGCAGGCACGACAGCCAGGTTTTGCCGGACCTTCTCCACGGTGGCGAGACCCGGGTATGGGGCGACTCGGCCTACGCAGGTCTTGGCGACGTGATCCGTGAGAACGCGCCAAAGGCCAGAGACTTTACCCAGAAGAAGGGGGCCCGTCATCGGCGGTTGAGCGACGAAGAGCGGTCGAGTAACCGGACGAAGTCGAAGGTCCGGGCGAAGGTGGAGCACCCAATACTGGTCTTCAAGAGACTCTTTGGCTTTTGCAAAGTGCGATGCCGGGGCCTTGTGAAGAACGCCAACCGGCTGTTTGTAGTATGCGGATTGACGAATCTGTACATGGCCAGAAAGCGCCTGTTGCGGGTGACATAGGGAAAGTGCGCCCGAGAAGTCCGCGGCAGACGGGAAAACGCGGCATCAACCGCCGGACCCACGCCACTGCAAACCCTGTTAGAGGCCGCAATCACCTTGAATTTCCCCATTTTTGAGCTACACATGGTCAGAGCTTTCCCCTAAACATGAATTAATCGGACTTTCCCTAAGTATTTCGATAAGCGCGGGCTACGTGATATCGAGAGAGATAGCAAGCGGGATAGGCAGAGGCATCTCCTTTGTTCAGGAGGTAGCCAAAGGGGAACTGAGACAGCATATGGTCATAACCGGCAAGGATGAAACAGGTGTCCTGGGGCAAAGTCTCAATGAAATGGCGGCCAATCTGAAGGTGATGGGTCAACAGGGTCAAGGTTGCGGCAGATGACATAATAGGTGCCACTCACGGTATAGAGGTGGAGAAGTTGAGCGGTGGTGTCGGATCCCAGGTCGAATCCGTAGAAGAGATCTCGACCGCAATCAACCATATGAACAGTTCCATAATGAACATAGCCGACGCCTCAGAGAGTTTGCCGCAGTCTGCCGTCGACATCTCGCCGGCTGTGCTGGAAATGACGGCCTCCATCGGGGAGGTGGCGAAGAGCGCCGACAATCTTACCACTATAGTTGAAGATGTGTCGGCGTCTATAACGGAGGCGGTTGCCTCTATAAAACTGGTGGCGGATAACATGGATACGGTATCTTCTTTCGCGGAGGAAACGGCCGCCACAGCCAACCAGTTCAGCGTATCCCTTAAGAACGTAGGCGAACATGCGAGCAAGTCTGCGCTATTGACTGGGAAGGTTGAAAAAGATGCCACCGAGTTCGGCATGAAGGCCATAGAGAAGACTATCGATGGTATGAATCTTATAATGAAGTCGGTGGAGAGGACGAGTGATATTATAGACAAACTGGGAGAGAGGTCATCACAGATAGGCCGGGTCCTCACCGTTATAGGCGACGTGACGGGCCAGACAAACCTCTTGTCTCTCAATGCCAGCATCATCGCTGCCCAGGCCGGCGAGCACGGGAGGAGCTTCGCAGTGGTCGCCGAGCCATAAGGGAACTGGCGGAGGAGACAGCTTCGTCCACCGATGAGATGACGGCGATGATAGAAGCCATACAGAGGGAGGTCAAGGGAGCGGTCTCGTCTATGAAGGAAGTGTCGGCTAACGCGATGAGCGGTATGAAGCTGACGAATGAGGCGGGAATGGTCCTGGAGGATATTGTTGGGAGTTCGAGGGAGTCTTCACAGATGGCTTGGGAGATAGAGAGGTCGACGAAGGAGCAAACTCAGGGTGTGGTGCAGATAAACAAGGGCATGGAGAAGATGACGAGCATGATGACGCAGACGGCTAACACGAAGAAGGAACAGGAGAATGCGATGGGGCAGATAATGAATGCGGTGGAGGATATGAAGGTGATATTCGAGCCGCTGGAGAAGGCCACCATTGAGCAGTCGAAGGGTAGCAATGAGATAAATAGGTCCGTTGGATATGTAACAGAAAAGGTGTCGTCTATTGCGAGCATCGCAGAGGAACAGAGGAACGGTGGCGAGCAGATAGTCAAGGCGATGGGAAGGATTAAGGTGATAACACAACAAAACCTCGACATCGCATCCTAGGTCAACAAAGCCATAGATTCTCTTGTCAGTCAGGGACACTCCATGATTAGGTTAAGCGCTTTACCGTTTAAAATACAAAGCGGGATAACTCCAGCTAAGCTGGTGAAGAACTTTAAATAGACTGTTTTGTCTGAAAGGAGGTGGTTGAAAACTGGAGAAAAGGAAGGCGCTGACTTTTTTAGGGAGACTTGATATTATATAAATCCGAGGAAGAGTGAGATGGTAAGAAAGATGATTGGAAGGTTTTTTGTCACAGTAGTGGCGTTGGTAATCGTACTGTCACTCTCAAGCGTCCCGGTCTCTAAGGCGGGGGATGGTTTCAAGGTGTTCGGTTACGGTCAGGCATGGTATGTCAGCGACGATAGTGATGTGAGTGCTGGGAATGTAAGCAGTGAGTTCCTTATGAGGAGGGCGAGACTGGGTGTTGAGGGCACGTATGGCGGCGCTCAAATCCCGGTAGACTTCAAATTTGTAGGGGAATTTGCCGGTTACAACAGTACAACTACCACGACGGTTATCCACCCTTACGACGGTAGCACGGAGACGACTACCACTACGGATAGGGGATCTGCCAGCCTGCTGGATGCATACCTGAACATTCCCTTCAGCCCGCTCTTTCAGGTACAGATGGGGCAGTTCAAGTACCACTATACGGAGATCGGTACGGCATCCAGTAAGATAAAGGCTATAGGCCTGGTGTACAGGCCTGAAGTGGTACAGAATATACACGGGAATCTGGGGCGGTCGGGTGGATCCTTAAGGGATGTAGGCCTGAGAATCCACGGTGTGCAGAAGGGCGGTATTACGTATAATTACGACCTTGAGTTTATCAATGGTGATGGAGCCAACAAGGCCGATAGAAATGACAATAAGGTGATTTTGGTACACCTTGCCGGGAAGGTGGGCGGCATAAAGGTCTTTGGAGCCTACTTTACCGGCAAAGACGGGACTGTTGTCAACAAATAGAAATGTCCGGTTTTATGACAAATGAAATGTCCGGTTTTTGTTGTGTAAAGGAAAGCCCTGGAGGGCGGAGCCCGAAGGGGCTTTCCTTTCATCAATCGGATCAATTTTATGCTGCCTTTTTGGTTCCCTTGAGCTTCCCTTTGCAATCATAGGAGGCAATCTTTCTGGGACCATGAAATATCGCCAGCGATCCGTC
>WGFD01000141.1 GCA_015492395.1 Deltaproteobacteria bacterium
GTTCTCGTTAAAGTTATAGAAGTCTATTATCCTGTATCCTATGCTCTCCATCATGAAAAGGCCTATAAAGTAGCCGGATATCCCGCCGAGGAGGGAGGCCACAGAACAGATAAAGGCGTAACGGAATGATCTCCGGGGTATGGAGATCGCCAGCGCAATGAGCAGAACATCCGGTGGGATTGGAAAGAATGATGACTCCAAGAAGGCGAGCAGAAAAAGGGCCAACGGACCGTACGGTGTGTGCGCCCAACTTAAAACCCATAAGTAGATCCTCTTCAAATTAAACCCTCTCTTTACTCCGAAACCCAGCCATACTTGCCCACCAGCCTGACAAACCTACAGCCGCCCATATTCTCCCTCCTGATCCCCCTCTCGGTCTTCGTGATCCTCGTCAAAACCTGTTCATACACACCGCCGACCGGTATGATCAGCCTGCCCCCCGGCGTCAACTGCTCAATATAAGTCTCCGGGACATCCGGAGAGGCCGCCGTTACTACTATGGCGTCAAACGGGGCCTCTTCCGCCCAGCCGAGCGTGCCATCGCCGATCTTTATGACCACATTGGAACAGTCAAGGCCGTCCAGTATCTTCCTGGCCCTGGAGGCAAGCGCCGGTATCCTCTCGACCGAACAGACCCTTCCGGCCAGGAGAGAGAGTACGGTGGTCTGATAGCCGGAACCGGTGCCTATCTCCAGGACCTTCTCTACCCCCGAGAGCGTCAGCGCCTCGGTCATCAGTGCCACTATATACGGTTGTGATATGGTCTGCCTCTCTCCGATAGGCAGTGGATAGTCGTTATACGCCTGGTCCCGCAACCCCTCCTCCACAAAGAGGTGCCTCGGTACGGTCAACATCGCCTCTATAACCCTCCTGTCCCTTATCCCCCTTTGGACTATCTGCGTATCGACCATCCTCCGCCGTGCCCTGGCGTACATGTCGTCATTCTTTTCGACTGTCTTTAACATCCCCCTTTATACGGTAATCCCACTCAACTCTTTTAAAGAGTCGTAGTTGGTCAGATCCAGATGGATCGGCGTGATAGAGATATAGCCTCTCGAAACAGCATGGAAGTCCGTACCCTTACCGCCTTCCCACTCCAGTTCGTTCCCGCCTATCCAGTAGTATCTCTTCCCTCTTGGATCCACCTTCTCTACTATCGCATCACTGTATACCCTCTTTCCCAAACTTGTAATGCGATAACCCTTTATTCTCTTCGTCGAAGGCACATTCACATTCAGCAGGGTATCCCTTGGCAACCCCTTTTTCAAAACATATCTCGCCAGCCTCACGGAAAAGGCTGCCGCCTCATTGAAGTTCATCCGCCTGCCTCCATTGACTGCAAGGGATACAGCTATGGAGGGTACGCTCATGAGCGTACCCTCCATAGCTGCCGAGACCGTACCCGAATAGGTAACGTCGTCACCTAGATTGGCTCCATTGTTTATGCCGGACACTACCAATGCCGGTCTCCCGGTCAATATGCTGTTTATGGCAAGATTTATGCAGTCTGTAGGTGTCCCGTCCACGGCATACATATTGATGCCGACCTTCTCTACCCTCAGGGGCTTATGGAGGGTCAGAGAGTGGCTTGCGGCACTCCTTTCCCTGTCAGGCGCCACAACGCAGACCTTGCCGACACGCCTCAACGCGCCGGCAAGGGCCGACAGACCGGGGGCGGTTATCCCATCGTCATTGGATACAAGGATCATAGGCCTCTTCATTATCGCACGCTCATACCCTCACCCGGTTACCGGGGACTATCCGTAAAGCCGCCTCATTTTAACACAATACCATCGCAAAAATAAGTTCCCAGACATGCAGCCACCAAGCGTGGCCTTATATAAGATACCAGTTTCCCGATCATATCACTCTCGATACTACCATCGAACCGCCATTCGACACAACCTCGATCTGCCACGGAAGGTCAATAACATTTTTTTGGTTGTTTATACAGGAGTTTTTAGATATGCTTCTTCTACCTCCACTGTCGGCTTCGGCAGATGCTTCGACATTGCGTGGACCTGCAGCTGTGCGTTAGGGAGGGTTTCTGCGAGCTTTGAAGCAATAAAAAACATGGCAGAATAGCACAAAGGAATGACCGGATGGAGAGAGACTTTTTCGAACGGCTGAAGGCGGGTCCGATACTCTTCGACGGAGCGACGGGTACGATGCTCCAACGTCTGGGGCTGGAGTCTGGCGGATCACCCGACGAGTTGAACCTCACCAGGCCGGACATTGTCGCCCAGGTGCACGCGGCATATATCGACGCCGGTTCAGACATAATAACTACGAATACATTCGGTGCGAACAGGATCAAACTGTCGGAATACGGACTTGATAACAGGGTACATGAGATCAATGTGGCATCGGCAAGGATCGCCAGGGAAGCGTCGGCCGGCAGGACCTTGATAGCGGGAGGGCTGGGTCCAACCGGTAAGTTCCTGGAGCCGGTCGGGGATCTCACCTTCAGCGAAGCCGTGGACATATATAGTGAACAGATATCGGGCCTTAAAGAAGGCGGTGCCGATATCATCATCATCGAGACGATGATGGACATCAGGGAGATGAAGGCCGCCATCATCGCCGCAAAGGAGTCCTCCGGGCTCCCGGTCGTTGCCACCATGACATTCGATGAAAATATGAGGACCGTACTAGGCACCTCTCCAGAGGTCTTTGCCATAGTCGGAGAGGGGCTGGGTGCAGCCTCAGTAGGCGCGAACTGCAGCCTGGGGATAGAGGGTATATTCATGGCTGTCACTGCCATGAGCAAGGTGACCGACCTGCCGCTCATAGTCCAGGCAAACGCCGGTGTCCCCTTTATTAAAGAGGGGAAGACAATATTCCCGGGCACACCGGCCGAGATGGCGAACTACGTGCCAAAACTGCTTGAAGCGGGAGTCCGTCTCATAGGCGGCTGCTGCGGCACAACTCCGGAGCACATCAAGAGGGTAAGGGATGCACTTCCAATGGACGGGACGGCGGAAAACCCGGCGGAAGCGAGACGGCTTGGGGCGAGGCTTACGAGCAGAAGCAGACATGTCATCTTCGGGGCCGGTTACCAGCCCCTCATAGTCGGAGAGAGGATAAACCCCACCGGAAAGAAGCGGCTGGCGCAGGAGATAAAGGAGGGTAAGACGGCGCTGACAAGAAAGGAGGCCAAGGGACAGACAGCGGAAGGGGCACACATACTCGATGTAAATGTCGGCGTGCCGGGTATAGATGAAACCAAGGCGATCGAGAGGTCGGTATTCGCCGTGAACGAGAACTCGCAGCTACCCATCGTGTTGGATTCAACGGACCCTGCGGTCCTGGAAGCGGGCCTCAAGGCGGCGGACGGCAAGGTCCTTATAAACTCCGTA
>WGFD01000142.1 GCA_015492395.1 Deltaproteobacteria bacterium
CAGTCTTTTCTAATGATCTCTTTGCCGGCACAGGTAAGTTACGGGTGCTGACTACCACACCTGACCTCAAGTATATCGCTGAGTTCGTAGGAGGCGACAGGGTCAAAGCAGACAGTCTTTCCAGGGGGTCGCAGGACCCGCATTTTGTCGAGGCCAAACCCAGTTATATGGTCAAGGCCAGGAAGGCGGACATCTTCATACGGGTAGGGATGGCTCTGGAGGCCGGCTATGAGTCCCTAATTCTTGATGGCTCGAGGAACCCGGGGATACAGGTAGGCCGGCGGGGGTACCTCGATATGTCTAGAGGCATAACACCCCTGGAAGTTCCCAAAGGCGATATAGACCGCTCTTTGGGAGACGTCCATCCACAGGGGAACCCGCACTACTGGCTGGACCCCCTCAATGCCGTTATCATGGCGGATAGGATTGCTGACAGACTGGCGAAGCTGTCCCCTGAAGACGGCAGATTTTTCAAAAGCAATGCCCGGGTCTTTGAGAGGAAGATTCTTAATTACCTTTTCGGGAAGGAACTGGTGGACAGGGTCGGAGGTAAGGATATCGCGGATCTGGCGAGGAAAGACCGCCTGGAATCTTTTCTCAGGGAGAGGGACCTAGGCTATATGCTGGGTGGATGGATGAAGAAGATGGCTCCGTTCAAGGGGAGGAGGATTGTCACCTACCACAGGAGTTGGCCTTACTTCGCGCATCGCTTCGGTCTGGTAGTCGCCAATGAACTGGAGGCCAAACCGGGGATATCTCCCGGTCCAAGACACATCAAGCTGCTTATCGAACAGATGAGGGATGAAGGGATCACCGTGATCCTGATGGAACCATTTTATAATGATAAACCCGCCCTCCTTGTGGCTGAGAAGACGGGTGCTAAGGTGGTTAAGGCTGCAAATTCCGTGGGTGGCTCGGAAGAGGCGAAGGATTACTTCAGCCTTATCGATAGTATCGTGAGAGAACTGACGAAGGCGTTGGCTCCATAGAAAGGAGGAAATATGTTTGATCTTTTTAGTCTATTTTTGGCACCCTTTGCAGCCTGCGTTATCATCACGGGCATACATTGCTATATGGGGATCTATATAGTACAGAGGGGTGTGATATTTGTGGATCTGGCCCTGGCTCAGATGGCGGTTCTTGGAACCACCGTTGGGATAGTGGCTGGATACGAGACTTCCAGCATGGGTGCATATCTCTTCTCCCTCGGATTCATTATATTTGGTGCCGTAGTCTTCGCCGTGAGCCGTTTTGAGGATGGGAAGGTGCCCCAGGAGGCTATTATCGGGGTCATCTATGTTGTCTCCTCAGCGGTGGCCGTCCTCCTGCTTGACCGCACACCCCACGGTCTGGAGGAGATGAAGGCCATGCTAGTGGGAAGCGTACTCTTCGTCTCCTGGCCGATGGTAGGGAAGACCTTTCTTTTGTATCTTCTCATAGCCGTCTTCCACATACTATTCCGTAAACGTTTCTGGTTGATCACCTATGACATCAAAAAGGCGAGGGAAGAAGGTCTCGCTGTGCGCTTCTGGGACTTCCTGTATTACATGAGCTTCGGTCTCCTGATTATTTCGTCCGTCAAGATTGCCGGCATTCTGCTGGTCTTTACCTACCTGGTAGTCCCTGCCGTCTGCGCTATCGTTCTCTTGGAGAGCTTCAGGATGAGGTTGGTCTTCGGCTGGCTGATAGGCCTGCTGGGCAGTGTCCTGGGCCTTCTAGCCTCCGCCAGGTGGGACCTCCCCACAGGGGCCGCTGTCGTTACTACCTTTGGGGCTATACTGATCGCGGTCCTCTCGATCAGACTTCTCAGGCCACTGCGCGGGGGAAGAGCGGATGATACCGCTTGTTAAGCTTGGATTGCAACCTTCAAGGGCCCGGCACAACACTGACTTCATGGATTGTGTCGATGGGTTTTTAGGGGTTTATCTCCGTCACAGACTCCGGGTTGGGGCACAGCTCTTCCATAAGATCCATTACCTTGTCTTTTAGCTCGTCGCTCCTGTCGATTTCAGGATATCTTTCCACGAGGGCTTCAAGGCACCGATTCGATGCGTTTATGGCCTTCATCATATCGCCTGAAGTCTTTGCCTTGTTGGTCGATTCTATGGCCCGCTTAACCTGATCGTATGGTTCTTTCAAGCATTTGCAAGCGTCCTTTGCAGCATCATGCAAATCGGGGGCGGCTGAAACCATACCGGGTAAAAGTGTAAGGGCAACAAAAGCAAGAGATAACCTTTTCATTGAAATACCCTCCCTTTGTTTTGTTGTAGGCACTGAAGCTTTCTTAAGCAAGCCGCCTGCCTGCCTGTCAATCCTGGCGGACAGGTGCGTCGCACGCAGACAGGCGCTCGCGACGCATGTTCAAGTCTTTTAATGTCCCGTCTTCAATATTGTATATCCAGCCATGAACCGCCAATTCCTCTCCGGACTTCCACACACTCTGCACGATCGTGGTGCGGCATATATTAGTTGCCTGCTCGAGGACATTAAGTTCACATAGTAAATTTATCCGTTCCTTTTCACTTTGAAGTGCGTCGATTCTGGTACGGTGACAGCGGTAAAGATCCTTGATGTTTCCAAGCCAATTGTCGATTAATCCGTGCTCTTTATTCTCCATGGCTGTTTGAATGCCCCCGCAACCGTAATGGCCGCAGACGATAATATGTTTTACTTTTAACACTTCCACGGCGTATTGAATAACAGACATACAGTTCAAATCAGTATGAACCACGACATTGGCGATGTTCCGGTGGACGAACATTGTGCCCGGCGGCATGTCGACAATTTCATTTGCAGGCACGCGGCTGTCCGAGCAACCAACCCATAAGTATTCAGGATTTTGTCGCTTTGAAAGATTCAGGAAGAAATCAGGGTCAGACTCTTTTATCCTTTCCGCCCACTTCCTGTTTTTTTCGAAAAGATCATCCAAGATTATTGATAAACTCCTAAAGAGCCGAAAACAGGGACGGCACAGTAAAAAGCTCCGGATGCAAGGCGGGCGGATCCTGCATATGAATGATAGTGTAGATTCCGTTACCTTGCAATTTGATCTATACTACCATATCGTCGAAATAAGGCAACCAGGGAATGGCGTTGAAGCCGAACAGGCCGATCAGCGGTGCGATGTCGTGATTAGTGGATAGTGAATTGGGATGCGAGGTGCGTTATATTATAAGGTGCCTTTCCGCCATGCTCGCCGGCTGACCGAGTTTTTGTGATTTTCAAGCGGGAATGGAAGCCTGGGGGTGGACCTGCCGATGTGGGTATCAATACCCCATCGCGGCTCCGCTCCTCCTCGGGTCTGCGGCTCCGTACAGGAGGCCGTTTTTACTGTCGATCAGGATGCTGGATGCCCCGCCCATCCTCCTCTTGACGGTGACCCTGTGCCCCATCTCGTTTAACAGCCTGATCGTGTCGGGGCTTATCCCTTCTTCTATCCTTATTTCATCGGGAAGCCACTGATGGTGTATCCTTGGTGCGTTTACCGCCTCCTGGATATTCATCTTATGATCGATGACGTTCATTATGACCTGCAGAGTCGTGGTTATTATCCTTGACCCGCCGGGGCTCCCGGTAACTATGAAGGGCTTCCCTCCTTTCAACACTATTGTGGGAGACATGGAGCTGAGCATACGCTTATCGGGCTCCACCGCGTTGGCGGCACCGCCGATCAGGCCGTAAGCATTGGGGGCGCCCGGCTTGGCGCTGAAGTCATCCATCTCGTTGTTGAGCAGGAAGCCGGCCCCTTCCACGGTTATAGCCGAGCCGAAACCGAAGTTTATCGTATAGGTATTGGAGACCACATTGCCCCACCTGTCCGCCACGGAGAAGTGGGTCGTTTCGCTGCTTTCGTAGCCGGCTATCGTTCCGGGGGATATGTTTTTGCTCGGTTCCGCCTTCCGCCTGTCGATCCCGTCCCTGATGGATTCCGCGTACTCCTTTGAGGTCAGTTCTTTCACAGGAACCTCTGTGAAATCAGGGTCGCCGAGGTACCTGGATCTGTCGGCGTAGGCCCTCTTCATGGCTTCCGCCATAAGATGAATAGAGGCCGCGGAGTTGTGTCCAAGCGAGCCCACATCAAACCCCTCCAGGATGTTGAGGATTTGAACTATGTGGATGCCGCCGGAGCTTGGAGGAGACATGGAAAAGACGTCATAACCACGGTAGGCGCCATGAACAGGCTCTCTGACGACCGGACTGTAATGTGCCAGATCCTCCCTGGTGATTATCCCTCCATTCGCCTTCATCTCTTTGGCGATCAGTCCGGCTATCTCACCCTCGTAGAAGGCCTTGACCCCTTTCTCCGCAACCGCTTTCAGGGTCCTTGCCAGGTCTTTCTGCACTAAGAGGTCTCCCGGCTCATAAAAACTCCCATCGGACTTGAAGAAGACCTTCCTGCTTGCCGGCCACTTCTTGAGCCTTTCCGAGCTGTTTTTTATGCCGCTGCTCAATTCTGGGGATACCGTGAATCCTCTTTCAGCCAGCTCGATCGCCGGCGCCAATGCCTCGGCAAGTGAGATACTCCCATACCTCTCCAGGGCCGTCGCCAGGCCTGCCACCGTTCCGGGAACCCCGGCGGAGAGGTGCGAGAACCTGCTGAGCTCCGGATCCGGTTCACCCTTTCCGTTAAGGAACATATCCCGATGGGCCCCGGCCGGCGCCTTCTCTCTGTAATCTATCGCGACGACCTTCCCGGCCTTCGCGGAGTAGACGAGCATGAAACCACCGCCGCCTATGTTGCCGGCGCGGGGCACAGTTACCGCCATAACGAATCCTATGGTCACGGCCGCGTCGACTGCGTTTCCTCCATTCTTTAATACCTCTAATCCGATCCGGGAGGCGAGGTGATCGGCTGTGACGACCA
>WGFD01000143.1 GCA_015492395.1 Deltaproteobacteria bacterium
GAAAAAGAAAAATCGCACTTTTTCTTTTTCGTCTCTGAATAATTCAGGGATGAATTATTCAGAGGTTCCCTAACAGATGCCCCTCTTTTCTTTTAATATCTTGAGAACGGAGGCGGCGGCACGCTCGGAAGCGCCGCCAGTTCCCAGCCTGTCCCTTACGAGCCTTAGATCTTCCACCATCTTCGACCTTCTTTCACCGTCGTGCAGGATATCGAGTATCTCATTGGCCAGTGACTCTGGCCTTGCCTTCTCCTGAATAAACTCATTCACTATCCTTCTCCCCGCAATTATGTTCGGCAACCCCACATCCCTGACATCAACAAGCAAACGTCCTATCATGTAACTGGCCGCGGACAGCTTGTAGACAATAACCATGGGAACAAGCATAAGGGCCGCTTCCAGGGTGGCGGTTCCGGAGGTAATGATGGCGGCGTCCGAGGCCTTCAATATCTCGTACAATCTGCCTCTCACCGGCTTTACCGGCAGATCAACCCCATCCAGCAATCTGTCCACCACCTCCATGTCCAGTGACTCCGCCACGGGAAGAAGGAACGAGATACCCCTTATCTTCTCCCTGAGGATGGCGGCTGATTCGACCATAAGCGGAAGTAAGCGCTCCACCTCTTCCACCCTGCTACCTGGGAGCAGGGCGACAACCGGCCCCCCGCTTAACCCCAATTCGTCTCTGGCCTCGGCCGTTGAGAGTTCACAAGCTACAATGTCGCTTAAGGGATGGCCAACATATTCAACATCAACGTTTTCCATCTCATACAGAGGAACCTCGAATGGAAATATCACCAACATCTTATCCACAAGCCTGGCTATCCGCTTCAGCCTCCCTTTCCTCCAGGCCCAGACCTGCGGACTTATATAGTATACTACAGGGATATGCAACCTTCTGGCCTCTTTGGCCAACCGCAGGTTGAAATCGGGGAAATCTATAAATACGGCGACATCGGGCCGTTCCGTATCAAGTCGGCTCTTCAGCTCTCTATAAACATCAAGTAACTCATTGAATCTCTTTATTACCTCCGCCACCCCAACTACGGAAATGCTCTTTATGTCCAGGCCATTTAGACCGGCCTCCCTCATCCTGTCGCCCCCCATACCGATGAATGTAATGGCCGGATGGGTACCTTTAAGGGCCTTTATAAGATTACTGCCGTGCAGGTCACCGG
Source organism: Deltaproteobacteria bacterium (assembly GCA_015492395.1). Classification (GTDB taxonomy): domain Bacteria; phylum Desulfobacterota; class GWC2-55-46; order S146-70; family S146-70; genus S146-70. Next base: position 1,179 of record WGFD01000143.1, read on the forward strand.
ACGCCTCCCCGCTTACTATAAAAACCTTACAACCTTCCAACTGTTGCTTCTAGCCCTTTGAGACTGCCGCTGATGGACTTCTGGATCCGCATGGCAACTTCCAGCGCCCTCTTGCCGTCTCTGCCGGAGACAAGCGGTTCTCCGCCATGTGCCACACAGTCCACAAATGCCTTTATCTCCTCCAACAGCGTATCGCTCCTGTCGATTCTTATATCCTCTTCCACAATCTCCGGCATGCCGCCATTGGTCTTCTTTCTGAATATGGCGATATTCTGCGTATCGTAATCTATGGACACATACTCCTTCGGCTGGAAGAGCCTGATCTTTCTCATCTTGCGTTTTGAAACACGGCTGGCCGTCACATTCGCAACACACCCGTTCCTGAACTTTAGCCTCGCATTAGCTATATCCACCTTCCCCGTGACTACCGGCACACCCACAGCATCAACGGACACTATATCGGACTTGACCAGATTCAGTATAATATCTATATCGTGTATCATGAGATCAAGGACCACATCCACATCGGTACCCCGCTGCTGAAAAGACGAAAGTCTGTCCGACTCGATAAAGAGCGGGGCTACATCTTTTCCATCCATGGCGACCACAGCGGCATTGAACCTCTCAAGGTGCCCGATCTGTAAGACAACGTTGTTTCTCTCAGCCTCTTCGATAAGCTTCTCCGCCTCACTCACAGTTCTGGTCATCGGCTTCTCCAGCATTACACTTATCCCCCTTGCCAGGAACTCTTTTGCGATACAGTAGTGAGTCTCTGTCGGCGTAACAACCGAAACGGCGTCTACACTGCTTCTGTCGAGGAGATCTTCAAATGAATAGAATGGAGTGGTGCCAAGACGTGAGGCCATATCGTCCGATCTCTTCTTGTCGACGTCAACTACCCCCACCAGCCGCACGTTCGGCAACTTTAGGAACTTTTCGGCATGAAATCTGCCCAGGTAACCCACGCCTATGACGGCCGCTCTAATCTGCCTCATGGGCTTCACTTTTCTTCCTTCTGCCGGCATCCTTGGCTATCCCCCTCTTAGTCCCCTTGATAAAGTCTATGAAGGATCCCGCATAAGCCGAATCCGGGAGCTCCACCTCCAACCTCTTCACGGAATCACTCAGTGAAGTGGATGACCTGAACAGTATGTTGTAGGCCTTCTTCATCTCGTTGATCTCATTCCTCGAAAAGCCTTGCCTTTTCAAGCCCACCTTGTTAAGGCCGAAAAGCGTAGCCCTGTTCCCCACGGCCAGCACATACGGCGGGATATCCTTATTCACGGCGGACATTCCGCCGATCAGGCAGTAGGTTCCTATCCTGACAAACTGGTGTATCGCCACAAGACCGCCCACTATAGCGTGGTCTTCAAGAATGACATGACCAGCCAATGTCGCTGCATTCGCCATGATTACATCATTGCCGATTTCGCAGTCGTGGGCTATGTGGACATAGGCCATGAAGAGGTTGTTATTTCCTATCGTCGTCTTTCTATTCTCCTTCGTTGTCGCCCTGTGTATAGTGACGAACTCCCTGACAACATTATTATCCCCTATTATTGTCTCCGTCTTCTCCCCCTTGTACTGGAGATCCTGAGGCGGCGCGCCGATAGAAGAGAACTGAAAGATATCACAGGAGATCCCGATCTCGACCCATTTGTCTATAACAACATGAGGGCCGATCCTGGTATTCTTACCTATGCGTACACCTTCGGCTATCGTTGTGTATGGTCCTACTTCGACACCACTATCCAGTTCGACTCCGGGGTGGACTATGGCAGTGGGATGTATTCTGACCTGGGGTATCTTTACGTCGGCCGTATTCTTCACCATATCCCTATTCCCCTTCCATCATTGTTGCCATCAACCCTGCTTCGGCAACACGTTTTTCGTTCACATAAGCCATACCGT
>WGFD01000144.1 GCA_015492395.1 Deltaproteobacteria bacterium
ATCATCGCCTCCATGTTCAACCAGCACGCCAAGTGGCTCAAGGTGACTAGCCAGGAGATCCCATGGCGGCGGCCCATCGCCTCGCTCAACTATCTATTGACCTCTCATGTATGGCGACAGGACCACAACGGCTTTTCCCATCAGGATCCCGGCTTCATCGATCATGTGGTAAATAAGAAGGCCGATATCATCCGGGTTTATCTTCCACCGGACGCCAATACGCTGCTCTATATCGCGGACAAGTGCCTGCGCAGCCGTAACTTTATCAATGTGATCGTCGCGGGCAAGCAGCCCCAGCCCCAGTGGCTGGATATGGAGGCGGCGATTAAGCACTGCACCGCCGGGATCGGTATCTGGGAGTGGGCCAGCAACGACCGCGGAGCGGAGCCGGATGTGGTCATGGCATGCGCGGGCGATGTGCCTACCATAGAAACCCTGGCGGCCGTAGACATATTGCGTCGACAAGTGCCTGAACTGAAGATCAGGGTTATCAATGTGGTGGACCTTATGACACTGCAGCAGAAGGAAGAGCACCCTCACGGTCTGTCGGATAAGGAGTTCGATACGCTGTTCACCACCGACAAGCCTATAATCTTCGCCTATCACGGCTATCCTTGGCTGATCCACCGCCTCACCTACCGCAGGACGAACCATAAAAACCTCCACGTGCGCGGCTACAAGGAAGAAGGCACCACCACTACGCCGTTTGATATGGCGGTTCGCAACGACCTGGACCGCTTCCACTTGGCGGGGGATGTGGTCGACCGGGTGCCGAAGTTTGTCAATATCGCGGCGTATACCAAACAGATGATCCGTGACAAGCTTATCGAGCACAGGCAGTACATTACCGAGCACGGCCAAGACATGCCGGAGATTACCCAATGGGTATGGACGGGAGACGCGAAACAGGGGACCGAGCAGCCGTGAGGCGGCCGGCCAGGCCTGGGCCGCTTTGTGGTGAGCTTCGTGTCAGCCGGTCGCCGTTGACGGGAACAATCTTTCCCATTATCGTTTAGGGGGGAGATAATCTTTACTATGCCTACTGCGATGGCGGCAAGTGGTATTACGAAACAGCGGTGCCGAAACATGGGGATGATCCGAATGCATGGCAAAATGTTCCGCTGTCATTTCGCCAAAGCCCACTATACCTTTGGAAGGTCTGATTTATTCAGACCTTCCGCGTGGCACATGGATATGCCGCCATTTTCAATGGCTGTAAGTCATTGAAAATGTGAGGAAAAGAAAAATCGCACTTTTTCTTTTTGGTCTCTGAATAATTCAGGGATGAATTATTCAGAGGTTCCCTAATTGAGAAGAGCGATGGGCTATGAAGAAGGTAATAATTCCAATGTTGAGCATCTGGCTCGATTTAACCTTTAATCGCCTGCAGTAATGGAGGAGGACAGGCGCCTAGTCGCTACAGCCGCTTCGGTAAAACAGGCTTATGAGAACTACATGGAAACGGCTGCCGCCGAATTCCGCCCGGCCAATTCCGGGATCAATCTGCCATACAGTGCTGTAGACGAAATGGCGCCGGATTTTATTATACAATGTCCGGGATAATGCTTTTCCTTGACCGGCTTTCATAGTGTTCCGGTGTCATGTGGATGGACATCGCGCTTGCTTTGGCAGTGAATCACCGTAAAGTGCGCGGCTATATGGCCGTTAAAGAATAGTGAGGAGACATGAGCCGTGAGCGGATCCAGTGATCTATTCCCGCCACCTCCGAGGAAAGTCCCATTTGCCCTGAGGGCCAAGCTCCTTTTTGGCGGAGCCAGAAGGCAGGCAAGTTGGCTGATGCTTGGACTGTCGGTCTCATTCTTCTTCGTATTGGCATTCGATGCCTCGTCGTTCCGGTATTTCCGCGGGGATCTGAACCGGGCGGAGGGTGCCGTCGTATCCAGCAAGCGGACACTCTTTACCACCGGTGTATTTTCTTCCGGGGGTGCCCTTCATGATCCAGGGTACCGTATATTCAGACATTGCTATGAATTTGCAGTGGACGGAAATAAGCATGCCGGTGCCTCATATGGTCCGGAGCTCAGGAAAAATGAAGTGGCCTCCATTACTATTGAATACCTGAAGAACAATCCCACTGTTTCACGCATTCAGGGTATGACACCTGGGATTCACCTCAAGGGTGGCGGAGTCTCTTTAATCATTGTTGTTGCAATAATCACGATAGCCCTCGTTTCTGTCGTCAAGCAGATGCTAAAAGGAAGCAAGTATATCCATCTGCTGAAATATGGCCGGTGGACCATGGCCAGTGTAGTATCCAGGAACCTGTTGTCCAGGAACACGGGAAGAGAATGATACGAGGTCGTCTACGAATTCATAGCCGGCGATGGCAGAAAGGAGAGGGTCAAAGAGAGGCCTTACTACACTGATACTGGTAAAGTTGGAGACGAGAGGGGGCTTCTGTACGATGCTGACCGGACCGATAGCGTATTCATCCTGCCGCTGGGCACAACGTATGATGCTTTGGCGAGTGAGCGGACAGGTCTCCCATTGAGAAGATACTGGATGTTGCTCGTGCCTTTCCTCTCGGTGGTCTGTATCGCCGTGTCGGTCTATTTCGAGTTCAATGGCGCTGCTCAGTGGCGATGCCATTGGTGAGCGGGTAAGGTAAAAGGAGGCTCCAATGAATAGAGAGAATTTCCGGGTGGTCTTTTTCATTATAGTTTTTATTAGTGTCATCTCCGCTGCATATGGCCATGGTGGAGAGCGGTACCACGCTTTCAGTCTCGGAAAACACTCGATAGATGGGAATGAACTAGAGTTTACATTTCCATCGCCGCCGCCTACGAAGACCCTTTACCTTTTTAATTATAAATGGAAACAGAAAGAGCCTTATAAGAAGGCAAGGTTGGTGGTAAAGCTGTATGACAAAGACAAAAAGCTTATTGCCGCCGGTGAGAGCATATGGATAAATATGCGAAGTGATCCTGCACGTTTCGCCCATATATCATTCGGATCGGTCCCGATTAAGGCGGTATCGCCGGCTAATATTGATGATATTGCCTACTTTTCTATCTATCTGCAGGAGCCTCCAGGGAGAGAATTGATTGTTTTGGATGACGACAGGCCGGAGGTAAGCTTTGGAAGACGTGTCATCGCCGCGATAAAACAGGGAAAGGATGCCTACATAAGTCTTTTCGCCGGCAGCCCGCTGTCACAGCAGCAACTAAAGGCGGCGGAATATGAATATAAAATGATGATGGAAGTCCTAGCCGGTGACCTCGATATCGTAAGCATCCTTCCCATGAAACCGAGTGATGCCGTGGATGTCCGCTACCCCTGTACCGAGCCGTTCGACATGACGTTCGGCCCACGCTTCGAACGCAGTGAGGTTGTAGATGGTGGCCAAACAACGACTACGATGACTCTGTCATTACCGATCGGAAAAGTACGTGGAGAGTGGCGCATACTATTCCCGGAATAAGCGGAGGCGTCTTTGAGTGCCGCTTCGCCGAAGGCTCTATCCGATACCATTTAGAGTCTCTTGGTCTGTGCCGAAAGATCAGGTGACAGATCACGGAGGCTCGCGGACGGGGAAGAGTGGCAGATGTCATGGTGACAATAGAAGGATAACATACCTCTATTCTACATTAACAAACAGGAAAGGGCGAAATGCACTGCCAAGATTGACAGGCAGGTCGGATGATTCCTTGCATGAGGAGATCCCCTGTCTGCTGCAGGGAGCTTCAATAAATCAGAGGGTTCTCGGCGATTTAGATTTCCTCCAGCATCGACTTCATCTTTAAGGATATCCTTCTCATAATATGGGGGGCAAAGGTCAGATACCACAGCAGATACTCTGGTTTGTTGTAATTTGCGCACCTTCTCAGATACACTTGGGCACGCTTGATGTCCTTGCCATTTGCCATCAACATGATTGCCAATGTCTTGTTTAACCCGCTCAGCTTTCTATCGACCTCGGCCTTGTTCCGGGAATAATAATCTCTGTCATTCAAGCCATGCTTCTCAGCTATCTTTAGAAGGTTGGCATACTTTTTAAATAGTATCTCCGATCCGTTAAGTTTTTTCTTGGTGGTTGAGATTTGAGCGGCATGGTATCGTAGTTTGTATGTTGGCACATCTATGAAGGCCACCATATGAGACCTTGTAATCCTGAGCACAAATTCGTAGTCTTCAAAAAGCCAATACGGCTCATGCTGGAGCCCTACGCTTTCCAATAGACTTCTCCTGAACATAACGGTATTCGTGGAAAGTATGGGCTCGTCATAATATTTGTCGAATATGTTCCCGGTATAGATCTTTCTATGTTCCCATCTTTTCAGATTCAACCCGGCGTCCGCTATTGAAATGCTTTCTGGGTAGATGTCCTCATAGGTTGCTTTGCTGTCCATGTACGCCGAGCTATGATATTTTTTCAGGTGAAATTCGTCCCAGTACCCCTTATCGTTAAATGCGGAAAACTCCGAGCAAACCAAGGCAACGTCGGGATAATTGTCCAGAAAATCGGCCTGAATCTTTATCTTGTATGGATAGTAGAGATCATCCGAATCGAGGAATGCAATGTATTCCCCTTTCGCCATTCTCATACCCGCGTTTCGCGCACTGGCCGGTCCGCCGTTTTCGGTATACATGTATTTTATCCTATCCTGATACGGCTTCAGCTTCTCGCGTGTATCGTCGTTAGAGCCATCATCGATGACTATAATTTCAATATCATTGTGCGTCTGTTCGAGCACGCTTTCTATTGCCTCCGGGAGAAGGTCCGCCCTGTTGTAAGTTGGTATGATGATGCTCACCATCATTTCTTTGAATCCTTTCCGGTCATTATGTCTATGGGGGGCATGCTGGATTATTGACTTTCATATCTTTCTCAGGAAGGAACTTTACCACACAATCAATCTAATTGACACCTTTTTCCTTCAAACACCGTGTCACTGCTGATAATTTTTCCGGCTGCAGGAAAAGGTGGAGCCGGAACTTCCGAAGATGGAGAAGCAGGAATAGGAGATACTTCTCTGTCGTGCCGGCAGGCATTCCCCGCAGCTTGCCGCGGGGAGCTTCAATGGGAGGAATAAAACGGAGATCCCTTGAGGCGGTCCTCGTCGTCCTCATTCTTGCCGGATCTATAATTCCTTAAGGAAGGTCTGATTTATTCAGACCTTCCGCGCGGCACAGGGA
>WGFD01000145.1 GCA_015492395.1 Deltaproteobacteria bacterium
CGGATACGATCAGGTCAGCGGTGCTTACTCTGTAATGGGCGGTGTGGTGTACCATCCCGTCAACTATCCTTTCGATTCGAGCTGGCCGTCTCAATTCGATGGCGACTACTTCTTCGCCGACTACTACCAGGGCTTCCTGATACGCTTAAAGGATCAGGGCGATGGCACATGGGCGGTACCACCGCCGGTATCCGGGCAGCCGAGTCCGGAATACTTCATAACCGGAATCTCTTCACCGGCCGATTTTGCGGTAGGCCCCGACGGAGCGCTTTACTACATATCCCAGTGGACCGGGAGTCTGTACAGGATAGAGTACATTACGAACAGCCCTGTGCCTGATATCAAGGCGAACGGTTCCGATGGACCCTTGACGATCCGGCAGGGTGACCTCCTTGCGGTCACAGTATCCCTCGACCCCGCGGATTATAACGGTGTTCCTGCGGACGGGTGGGTAGGCGCCACTACACCCTTTGGCGTATACTGGTATACACCAGATGGCGGATGGCTGAGTTCGGATGCCCCGGTCCGAGCCTATGGGGGGCCCCTCTCTAACCTCCCTCCATATACCATACTGGAGACCTCTTTCCTGCCCGCAGGGAGGTACACATTCGGCCTTGCGGTAGACAAGATGGATGGCATCCTGAATGCCACTTATATGGACCTGGTTGATGTGACGGTGGAGTAGAGGCATGCAAAAGGGAGACTTTAAGAGATTGGTCTTGATTGTGAGTTGAAAAATGGTAGCGCGCAAGTCGCCGGCCTGTAGAGGATCTTCATGTCTTACCGAACGATACAATACGTTGCCGTTCGGCGCGCTCTCTTGTGAGAGATATCAAAAGTAGTATGCCAGGTCCAACTGTATGAAGTCATCGTTACTTATGGCATAGAATCTGTCGTCTCTAGGCAGGTCCAAAAAGGTGCGTGCTTCGACGATAACCTTCAGGTGGTCGCCGAAGCGGCGGCTGGATTCGATGTATATTGAGCGGGCCGTGGTGTCCATGTCCTGAACTATGCCTGCCAGTGCCTCTGTGCTGGCGATATCGTTGGCGGTAAGCCTGAGGCCGAACATCAGATCGTTTTCGAATGGGGTTGTGGCCTCGTCTCCCCTGGTATCATGGGACCATTCGCCCAGGACGCCGAGGTCCATCATGGTGCCGCCTATACCGATAAAGGTATACTCGAATCCCCCTGTCCATGCACCGTATGTGTCTCCCTGGCCGCTTCTTACAATGGCTTCCAGTTTCCACAGCCACTCCCCCCAGATCTTCTGCGCCTCTACCCCGGTCTGGTTGATCTGTTCATAGAAGGGGACCAATACCGGCTCGCCTTCCGGGTTGGTCCCGGCCAGCAGAGTCGGTTCCCGCCCTGTTCCCCTGAAGTGTGATACAGCAAGCTCCCAATCGCCTATGTAGTGTGACCACCTGAGCGCCAGGTCGGTGTGGTACTCCCCGGCGCTGGACTCATAGACGGCCTGATCAGTATCTACCACGAGGGGCAGTCTAAGGCGGCCTTCCTTGCCCTGGAAGGTGCGCTCCCGGAAGTATGGGAGTATGAAGAGGTCCAGTATGCCCCATTCCCCTGGGACGGAGACGTTTATCATCGGCTGGCCGAGCTTTTCCTCTTCATCGAAGGCGTCGACAAGGTCGGTCTGATTCACTATGTCCACCAGGTGCTGCGACTCCGTTACCCCCCAGAAGACCTTTCTCACTCCTATGCCGACTTCGTAGTTTTCATAGACCATGAGGTAGAATAGTTCTCGTATATCGAAGTGTGACCGCTCCCTGTCGGCGCTGTCCAGGCGGAGGTACGGGGTGAATGTGAACGACCTGGCGCCGTTTACCCATTCATGGTAGTACTCGGGCTTGAATGATACGGAGGTGGAGTGGTTCTCCTGCTCAGGGAGGCCGGGAGCATGGAGGAAGATCCTGGCCTCGGCGGCAATGTAACCCGACCACTCACCTGCCTGGACCTGTCGAATGACAGGGGTGGATAATGATATAAGAAAGAGGGTTGCAACTGCAACCCCCTTAAGGAATAGGTTTCTCTTCATCGTCCGCTTACAAGAGCGGTATAGGCTGGGGAAAGAGTGGATCCATGGACCCTTCCTCTCAGATGTGTCATACGTATTACCTGGCCCTCTTGAGTGCATTCTTGTTGAAATCCCTCTCCTTCAGGCCGGTCCTGAACTTATAGTCTTTCCACAGGAGGCGCGTCGACTTACCTGTCTGGTGGTTCAGCATGTACATCTCGCTTGCCCTCCAATACCTGCCAAGGTACTGCTTATACCCCTTGAATGTGAGGGTCTTAAGGAGAGAGTCCTTCCTGTCGTAGTAGTCTATCCTGAACGGCCTGTACTCGGCCTTGTCCAGCCAGACGACCTGGCGCGTGTAGCCGGACTTCGGATGTATTGGATATTGCTCTATTACGAAGCAGTCCCGGCCGTCGCAGACCTCGTCCCTTATATACTTGTACGTGTACTTCTCCACCTCCTGGCTCGCGATGTCCTCGTAGGCGAACTCGCTCCCCATGAACGAGCCCGATTTATTGGATGAGCTTATGCGCTTGACCCTCTTTAGCGCCGGCAGGTACAGCCACTGGTCGTCATCCCCCACCTTGTGCGAAAAGGTCAGGAATGCCGTACCCTTGACGTCCCTGGGATTGTCGAAGACGGAGATGCTCTTATCGCCATCACCGGGGACCTCAAGTGTTTTGATCCTGATCTCCCTTGTGCTCTCCAGTCCGTGGCGGTTTTTCAGTACCATCACCATCTCGGCCGTGAAGTCCCCGAAGCCGTCGTTTCGCCTCTCTGCCTCCATGGCAATGGAGAGCCCTTTTTCCTCCGGCGTCTCGGCGTGGAGTACAGTAAGGTTTATAGAAGAGGCAAATATGAAAAGTACGAAAAAGGCTATACAGCGCATCGTCTTGCACCTCCCTCTTGTCAGATATTCTTATCTGCCGCGCAAATCAGAGACTCTCCGGCATCTGCGCAGCGACTCTTCCTTTCCACCCACATGAGCAGCGGAGGCAGGAAGAAGAGATCGGCCAGCAGTGCGAATGATATGGCAAAGGCCGTCAGCAATCCCATGGAGAAGTTGACCCTGAAGCCGGAGAGTGCGAGCACGAGGAACCCTCCTGTCAATACCACCGAGGTGGTTATGATCGCCCGCCCGACCGTCTTGAATGTATACCTCACCGCGTCGTCGGTGTTCATGTTGAATTCGCGCCTCGCGCGTAGATACTTGCTGAGAAAGTGCACCGTGTCGTCCACTACTATGCCGAGGCTTATAACAGAGACTACGGAGACGGCCAGGCCCACGCGTCCGTAAATGTGGCCCCACAGTCCGAAGGCCATGATCGCAGGGAATAGGTTCGGCACGAGGCTTATGATGCCTATCTTGAAGGACCGGAGGGCCAGGATAAGGATCGCTGATATAAGAACCAGCGCAACGATCCCGCCACGCAGCATACCGTTGATATTCCTCTCTGAGATATGGGCGAACATGAGTGATATACCGGTTGGCAGTGAAAATATCTCCGGTGTGTTTCTCTGCATCCAGGATATCATCTCTTGTTCCATCTCCCTCATCTCGGCGGCCGTCATCCTGCCGAGGGTGGCACTGAGGCGGGAGGCGGACTTATCGACATTTATCGTGCTGTTGAGGTCCAGACCGTATGGAAGGGACATCTCATACAGGAGCATGTACTGTGCTACGAGTTCACGGTCATCAGGTATCCGGTAGTAAGCAGGGTCGTCCGAGTTCATGGTCCGGTTGAGCTTCTTGACAATATCGGTAACGGCGCTCACGTGGGTGACCTTCTCCTGCGCCCTGAGGTGGTTTGCGAGTTGCTCGACCTTGCTCAGGTACCCCGGGTCGTTTACACCGCTTGGCGCGCCTGCCGGGAGGGATATCTCTATGATGTCCATACCCAGGTACTTGTCGGCCACGTAGTCGCTTTCGGCCCGGATCGGATACCTATCATCAAAGTATTCAATGAAATTATCGTCCAGATCAAGCCTAGCGACGCCGAGAGATGTGATCAGCACAAGCGCCGACATCCCTAAAAACAACGCCGCCCTTCTCTTTACCACATACTCTCCGAGCCTCTCCGGAAAGGCGGACTTCTTTACCGTTTTCACCCTGACTCTAACCGGGAGCACGGAGATGAGGGCGGGTAACAAGAATATTGAGAAGAAGAGTGCGGCTAAGACCCCTGTGGCCGCCATGTTGCCCAGTTCCCTGAAGGGAGGGGCGTCGGAGGAGTTCATGGAGAGGAACCCTATGGCGGTGGTAATACTCGTTAGGAATACTGGCAATAGGTTCACCCTCATCGATTCGACTATGGCCTCATGCTTTGTCATGCCCCTTCTCAGCTCGTGGAACATAGTCGTGAGTATGTGTATGGAGTCGGCGACGGCGAGTGTCAAGACTATGACCGGCGCCATCGTGGTGGGGGGACTGAGCTTGATCCCGTACCACCCGGCCATCCCCATTGCGGCGATCGAAGCGAAGACTATGACTATTACCGTTGTAAAGGTGCCGGACACCGAGCGCAGGAAGAGGTATATGCCTATGACCAGGATTATGAACATGGCGGGCACCAGTGTCTGCATGTCGTCCTGGCTCACGTCCGTAAAGGCCATGTCGAACGGTATGGCCCCTGTGAGATAGAGGTTCAAGCCGGGGTGGCCTGCCTTGAACCGCTCTGCCAGGTCGTCCGCATAGGCATCTATCTCAGGGGTTACATCGTTTCCGCCGGGCTTCAGTACTGTTACCAGGACCGCCGTCATTGTGCCGTCCGGTGATATGAGCTTGTTGACCAGCATGGGCTCTTTGAGGGCGACGGCCCTTATGTCGTCCAGCCCTTTCTCCGTGAGCGAGTCCGGGTTGCTTACCAGGTCCCCGACCAGGAGGTCGTCACCATCCACCCATGTGTGTTGATAGTTTGTAATGGAGTTCACCCGGCTCGAATACGGTATCTGCCATGATGTCTCGGTAAGCTCTTTGATGGCGGAGAGCGAGGAGGCGGTGAAGATGTCGCCGCTCCGGGCCTCTATGACGAATATAACATTAGACTCCTTATTATACGTATTCTCAAACTCATCCAGCGCCTTGAGCTGTGGATTGCCGGAGCTGAAGAAGATACGGTCATCGCTTTCGAATCCAAGGAACTTCATTCCATAACCCGCCCCGAATATGGCGGCCAAGGAGACTGCTATGATGAGCCATCTAAACCTTATTATGGTTTCTCCGTATCTCATCTGTCCCATAAGATCCATCCGTCCTCAGGAGAGGGCGGATTGCCTCTTTGCGATACCTTCTGTTATAAGCTTTATTACCTTCCTGGCCATCCCTTCCATGTCATCCTCCGAACATCCATGGTTCTTAAGCATAAGAAATACCGGAGTGACATGAAAAGGAATGGTGGCGAACCTTATTGAGATAGCGGTCTCTTCAAGGTCCTTGACATGAAAGTCTCCCGAAAGATTTCCATCTTTCAGTATCTTGACGATATTGGCGACCACCTCCTGCTTGTGGCCATCAATCATATCCCGGCTGTCTTTGCATATGGAATCAATAAGCTCCATTATGGCGGGACTGTCCTCGAATTCGTTGAAGTTGTAGCGGAGAGATACAAGAATCACCTCCTCGAGTTTTTGCCTGGGTGTCAGATCTCCCCTCAGCACAACTTCACGGATCAATTCGATCTCTTTGTCGAAGTACCTCTTGGCTATACCGGCTCCGATATCGGACTTATCCTTAAAGTACCTGTATAGGTTGGCAGCCGACATATTGCAGTCGCTGGCGACTTCGGCCATGGTCGTCTTGTTGTAACCATAGTGGCTGAACCTCTTCCACGCGGCATCCAGTATCCGCCCCCGTATCTCCTTTTTAGTTGCCATATACCAGAGTCTATTATGTGAATAATGAATTGTCAAGTAAATATTTATTATTCACACCATGAGGCGGCCCCGAAGATCGAACAGTCCATGGCCTGCCCAGGTGTATTCAATGTCGTTTTTATCAGGACTTCCC
>WGFD01000146.1 GCA_015492395.1 Deltaproteobacteria bacterium
GTATCCTATTGTCACGGTGACTCTCCAAAACTTCAGGTGTTGGCCAAGCTCCTCCGCGCGCGCTATCTGCACCGTGAGATACGTGAGAAGGGCGGGGCCTATGGCGGGTTTGCCGCCTATTCAAGCGCAGAGGGCCTCTTCTCTTTCCTCTCCTATCGTGACCCTAACCTGGAGAGGACGCTCAAGGTGTACAGTGACTCTATAGAGTGGGTTTCAAAGTGCGACTTCAGCGACGAGGATTTGAAAGAAGCGATATTAGCCGTGTTTGGCGATATAGACAGGCCGCTTTCGCCGTCGGGAAAGGGTAACAGGGAGTTCGTCGCGAACCTGAGAGGTCTGACGAAAGAGATGCGACAGCGGAGACGCGAAGGGATACTGTGCGTAAGCCGGGATGATATGGTGGAAGTGAGCGAGAAGTACCTGCAATCAAACCCTGATAAGAGTTCGGTTGCAGTCATCTCCGGAGAAGAAAGGTTGGCGGAGGCCAGCCGCCGTCTTGAAGACTTAAGTCTCCACATAAACAAGATTTGAAGACTTTGCAAAGGTCTGCTTGCTGCGTTCTCATTACAGTACCACTCCATCAAGTGTTCCTTCTCCTCCAGTGTCTTCCCAACCTACAGCCTGATCTTTTTTCCGGCCTCGGCAACGTGGAGGCGGACCGTGATGCAGTGATACCGTCTCTAAAGCAATAGCGGCGGAAGAAGAGGCGGAGAGGAGTGTATAGCGGGAGTGGGGACCGAAATCCAAGAAGTGGTGAAATATATCCTTTGACTTTGTACCGTGGAGCATGTAGTCTGTCTATGTGTGCAAGTCTGTTACCCTGGAGGATGTGTGGTGGAATTTCCTGATAAAGGAGGAGGCGGCGGTGAAGGGAGGGAACTCCCTGATCTGGAGGAAGTATTAAAAAAGGCTGAAAACCTTTCAAAAGGATTCAGGAGTAAACTTCCGGCCCTCGGCGTAACAATAGCCGTCATTGTTTTGTTGATTCTGGCAATGGGCAGCTTTTATGTCGTTGCCCCTGAAGAGTTGGGCGTGGTCATGAGGTTCGGGAAGGCCGTGAGGACTGCGTCACCCGGCCCCCATATAAAGATACCGATCATAGAGACGGTTTTGAAGCCACAGGTAACCAAGGTTCACAGGCTGGAGATAGGTTTTCAAACGATAGATCCGGGCCCTCCCGCCAGGTATCGATCCGTCAAGGAAGAGGCGCTGATGTTGACAGGGGATGAGAATATAGTTGCCGTGGAGTTTATCGTCCAATTCAAGATTAAAGATCCCATTGCCCTTCTGTTCAATGTGAGGGATCAGGGAAAAACGGTAAAGGATGCGGCAGAGGCCGCCATGAGGGAGGTGGTGGGGAAGACCTCTATAAGTGATGTATTGACTGAGGGGAGGTTTCAGGTGCAGCAGGATACGAAGGCGCTGCTTCAGTATATACTAGATAGATATAATACCGGTATAAGCATAGATACGGTGCAGCTTCAGGATGTCCTCCCGCCGGAGCAGGTTGCGACCGCCTTCAAGGATGTGGCAAGCGCCAGGGAGGATAGGGAGAAAGCCGTTGAGAAGGCCGAGGGTTACAAGAATGATATCCTGCCGAAGGCAAGGGGGCAGGCGGAAAAGACAATCAACGAGGCCATGGCCTACAAAGAGGCCACTATAAATAAGGCCAGGGGGGATACGAGCAGGTTTCTTCAGGTTCTAAAGGAGTATAAAAAGGCCAAGGGTGTGACACAGAAACGGATATATATAGAGACATTGGAGGAAGTTCTCAGCGGGATGGAAAAGGTTATAATAGAAGGCAAGGTACAGAGAAACATTCTGCCATATCTTCCACTGGGCAGCGGGTCGAGGTCTCTTGAAGGAGGCAAAAGATGAAGAGGGTATCGGTGATAGTCGTTGTCATCGCTGTCGCCTTCATTATCATTGCTAGCCAGGCATTCCATAAAGTAGAGGAGACGGAGCTGGCCCTTATTGTCCAACTGGGCAAGCCTGTGAAGGCGATCACGGAACCGGGGCTCCACTACAAGAAACCGTTCATGCAGCAGGTGCTTAAATTCGACAAACGCCTTCTCATATACGATGCGTCTCCTTCCGTTATTATTACAAAGGATAAGAAGAACCTTGTCGTGGACAATTACGCCAAGTGGAGGATCGTGGATCCGTTGAAGTACTATCAGACCGTCAGGAACGAAACAGGGGCTCAGTCCAGGCTCGATGACATAATCTTCTCGAACTTGAGGCAGGAACTCGGCAAACATGACCTCATAGATATTGTGTCCAAGACAAGGGGATCACTCATGAAGGTCGTGACTGAAAAGACCGAGGGGGCCGCCAGAGCCTTCGGCATAGAGGTGGTGGATGTGAGGATCAAGAGAGCCGACCTTCCACCGGAGAACGAAAAGGCCGTATTTGAGCGCATGAGGGCGGAGAGAGAGCGGGAGGCAAAGAGATATCGCTCGGAGGGCGAAGAGAGGGCCTTGGCCATAAGGGCTGAGGCGAACAAGGAAAAGACAATTCTCCTCTCCGAGGCGACGAGGAAGGCGGAGGTCCTTAAGGGTGAAGGTGATGCGATTGCAACCAGGCTATATGCCCAGGCATACACCAAGGATCCGGAGTTTTTTTACTTCTTGAAGACAATGGAGGCATATAAGAAGACGCTTGGAGAAAAAGACACATTAATCGTAACCCCGGACAGCGAATTCTTCAGGTACATTAAAAAAAGCAAGTAGTGCTATATAATTCATATGGGAATAGAAGCCCTTTTAAGTGCCGGCTAGCTCAAGACATCCATGAGCATTGAATCATGTTTCCTGCAACCGGACTCACTGCCGTGTTTGACACCGCCCTTCTTTGCGTTATAATTATTACGAGTTTTTTTAAGTCCGATTGACTGCTGTGACTCGAGTCAAGGTGGGAGGTATTTATCATAAAGAGAGTGGTTTTAATGTCTTTTATCCTTTCTCTGTTGTTGGTTGGTTGTTCGAATTTCGGAAAACAAGATGACCGGAAGAGTATGTCCGTAGACGAGTATAGTGGAAAAATAGAAAGGGCGACCTTTGCGGGGGGGTGTTTCTGGTGTATGGAGCCGCCTTTCGAGAAAGTGGATGGCGTCAGGGAGGTGATCTCAGGTTATACGGGCGGATATGATAGGGACCCTACATATGAAGAGGTGTCTTCCGGTACTACGGGTCATCTGGAAGCGGTTCAGGTGATCTATGATCCGGATAGGGTCGCCTACTCAGAACTGTTGGAGGTCTTTTGGAGGCAGATAGATCCGACCGACGCGGAAGGTTCCTTTGTCGACAGGGGTCCGCAGTACAGGTCGGCCATCTTTTACCATGATGATGAGCAGAGGCGTCTAGCGGAGGTCTCCAAGGAGGAGCTGGAAAAGTCCGGAAGATACGAGGCCCCCATAGTTACCGGGATCATTGCGTTTGACAAGTTCTACAGGGCTGAAGAGTATCACCAGGACTACTACAAGAAGAATCCGGTAAGGTACAAGTTTTACAGGTATGGATCGGGACGCGATCAATTTTTGGAACAGGTGTGGGGTGGCGAAATGGAAGAGGAGGGTGGTCCCGGAAAACCTTCCGATGAAGAGCTGAAAAGGAGGTTGTCCCCTGTCCAATATAAGGTGACTCAACTTAATGGCACCGAAAGGGCATTTCACAATGAATATTGGGACAATAAGCGAGAGGGGATCTATGTTGACGTTGTCTCCGGGGAGGTCCTATTTAGTTCCAGGGATAAGTACGACTCCGGCACAGGATGGCCGAGCTTTACGAAGCCCCTGGAGCCGGGGAATATCGTGGAACGGGAAGATAGAAGTCTCTTTATGGTCAGAACGGAGGTGCGGAGCAGGCATGGCGACTCTCATCTGGGGCATCTTTTTGACGACGGTCCCGATCCGACCGGTCTGAGATACTGTATCAACTCGGCTGCCCTGAGGTTTATCCCAAAGGAGGATCTGGAAAAGGAGGGTCTCGAAAGATACAAGGCTATCTTTGAGTAGTTTCCGGTATACCGGTCTATTACCGGAATCCTTGAGGATTTTAACGTCTTGTGCCAAAGAGGAGATGGTTCAGCCTGACCTTCGCTGTATATGGAGATTCCGCCATTTTTAGATAAACATGCATTGCGAGCGCCTGTCTGCTGTGCCACAGACAGGCATTCCCCTCAGCTTGCTGCAGGGAGCTTCAATGAAGAGACTCTTGCCGTTTCTCATGATTTTGACCTTTCTTTTGCCGTGGTGTATGCCGCCCACCGGAGGCCGTGGGTATTCCTTCGCTACTGCAGGCCACGGGGTGGTCCATGCAAGCATGGAGGCACATGTCCCCTAAAAACACCTGCGCTGCAATAAGAACCGCTCCAATGATCACTACGGCCATAGCCACAGCAGCAATGATGAAGAGGATGATATCGGCCGCACAGGGGGCCTGTACCATGGATCGGAAGAGAACCCGGTCAGCACTGCCCTTGGCGCCGGTCTGGTATTTGTCGTTTCACAACGACCGGTATTGCATGAGGCAGAACCGGCAGGGCCGCTCTTTGCAAGATATCCCATTCTGTACGATGAACCCTTCCCGATGCTTCTCCGCAAACCACCTGAAACCGCCTTGTCTGCTTAGGAGATAGCCTCTCGATAGACCGCGGCAATTTATCAAGTTGCCAAAAAAGCTCCGGATGCAATGCGTCGAGAAGCGGGGAGTGATCTGCCTGCCGTGCTGCGGCGCGGGCGGTGACGTACTCTCGGCACCTGTACTGCGTATGGGTCACTCCGAACAGTCTGCTGAGGAAGGTCCGATTTCTTCAGATGCTTTCCGAACATGCATCGCGCGCGAAATGTAATCGGATAATGCCTTGCATCAGAAGATTCCCGGTCTGCTGCATGGAGCTTCGATATTCCGCGAAGCCATTGCGAGCATACCGTGAGTGGGTTCGTGGCAGTCGGCCGGGAGCGCCTTGCGCGGTACCATAGCCGTGCCATGGTGATTTGTGGATACTCTATAGCGAGAAGGAGGGCTTTACATGATAGCAAAGCTACTTTTTCATATTGCTTTTGTGGCGATCTTTCTGTTCCCCCTGTCCGCACATGCCTATATAGGACTGTGCCGTGGGGAAGTGCGGGGGCGACATGCCGATCAATATCCCAGGGGGAGGTGCGCCGGAGACGCACGAACTGCGCCTTAAGGTCAGCCCATTTTTTTGCGCATCCACGTAGTTATATGATAATCTTTTAAGTTATATGTATATTATATATGAC
>WGFD01000147.1 GCA_015492395.1 Deltaproteobacteria bacterium
ATCCTGATAGTGTTGTCCCTGAAGGCATCGATGTCCCCATTGAACATATCGGGTGTTGTCATGATATTACCGGCTATGATAAGTGTCGGAGTTGCGTTCACTCCGTAGACCCTGGCCATATTAAGGGCATCACTGGCCGCCTTCGCCTTTTCACCAGACCTCAACTTGAAGCTGAAGTCGAAACCAAGCCCTGCCTTGGCCGCTATGGACTCCAGCACCGCCACATCCCCTATATCCTTCCTCCCAATAAAGAAGGCGTCGAATATGGCCTTCTTCATCTGTTCTCCTCTGCCGGCCTCTTCCGCAATGAGGTACGCCTCGCCGGGTTTCGGCGAACCCTTGCCCCAGTATATCGGGAAGACCTTCCACCTTATCCTTTTGGGAAAGTTTCCCTTTATAACTGGAATTGCCCGCTCAAAGTGATAACAGTGCCCGCAATAAAAACTCAGGAACTCCACCACATCCACCGTCTTCCCGTCATATTGAAACCGCTTCCCTGGAACGTTGCCGTAGAGACCTTCGATAGATGTCCCCGCCTCCGCCTTAAGAGCCGGCGATGACACAAGCACCAAAGCGAATACCAAGACCAACCGTTTTAAGAGCATATCTTCCTCCTTACTTTAGTGTCTAACCTTTTCCAGATAGATATTATAATCGAAGTCCGGGCTCTGCCTTTCCGTGTGGCACTTCAGACAGAGGGATCTTATTACAGGCTGCATGGGCGCATAAAAGTCCAGGATGTGTTCGCTTCCATGACCATGGCATGCCTCACACTGTACATTCTTCAATCCAGGTGTCGTTTCAGCGCTGTAGAATCCCCCTTCCTCTCCGAATCCTACGGTGTGACACCTGATGCACTCCGGATCTCCGGCCTTCCCGACCCTTTCAAGGGAGGGGAAGGCCATGGCATGCCTCGTACCTTCCCAGCTATCTACAAAGGGTTGGTGACACTCCTTACACCTGGCAACACCGACGTACGGTGGATTGTCAGGTGGTGCGTATTCGCTCTTCAGCAGAGTGGAGACATCTCTATCGTACTCATCCATGATGGCACGGACCTCACTATCCTCGCCCGTGTCAATGCCAAGAGGCTCCCACCTATGCACGAAATCCGAGACCCTCCCCCCCTCGCCAACCTCCAGGCTCAATATGCCCAGCCTTTCTCCACTTGGGTATCCGCTTACCATAATCGTATCTCCGGTTGCAATTGGCTCATCAATGATATCCCCTGCCGAGAGTATCATAACGTCCCACCCCTTCAGGTGTCCAAGTTCAGACGGAGCAAGGTCTGTAAGTAGGATATTCAGGTATCCCTCCCTCCGTCCGCCAGGGTCTACGCTTATATTAACAGTAACGGCGCCCTTCTTTACCAGAATAGATCGCTTCCAGGGGGGAAAGGGCGAAACGGCAGGCACACTATATTCCCTGAACAGCTTCAACAGGTAGTCTCCGGAAAACCCCCTCTCTCTCCCGAGAAGCGCCACCGCATCATAACCCATCACCCTCAACGCTCTCACCATCGCCTTAGCCTTAAGCCTTCCCTGTGGCGTATCCTCTCCCGTGAAGTTGCCAGCATCTATCAACAGGAAGGGGGAAAGCTCCTCAACATGGCCTGAAATGAAGCCGGCACGCCTGGTCACCCCACCGAAGTCGGTCTTGGGTGAACAGCCGCAGGGCTCGAGTTCGCCAGAAACACTCCCCGTATAGAGTATGGTAAGCTTCTTTATTTTTCCAAAAGAGCTTGCGGGCAGACATAATATGAAAAACACCGCCATAAAGAGTAATAACGGCCTCATCACCATATCCGGCTCCATAGTATTTATTAACAATTTAAAGGAAAAAACCTCGGAAATCAAGGGTTGATGAACCCGTAAGAGGCACGAATTTAAGATTCTACACTAAAAATAAGCAGATACAAGGCGTATCAGTCCCGAGGCATGAGACGTAATTGCAGACACACCGCAACGATTCGACCGCATGAAGCGCAACGTCATAGATAAATCCCTTACAGAAGCGCCAAGGGTTGGACTAACACCAACCCATTAACCGGCGATTTCCACTCTCTCCCTCCAAGGATCTTTGATGGTGCCAAGCGCCTCATCGAGTCTCTCCAAGAGGATCTGCCTATTGTGAGGGTCGTCTACAATGGCATTCCGGACCTTCTCCAGGCCTATACGCTTAATCCAGGCATATGTCCTTTCTCCATAGGTGGCATCCTCCCTGTAGTACTGGATAAAGGCACACGCCATCTCCATAACCTCCTCCGAGGTCTTTACGGAAGCCAAGAGGTCACCCCCCCGCAGGTTAATGCCCCCGCAGCCACCCACATACACCTCCCATCCACCGCTGATACCTACGATACCTATGTCTTTTATGGCCGACTCGGCACAGTTCCTTGGACAACCCGTAAC
>WGFD01000148.1 GCA_015492395.1 Deltaproteobacteria bacterium
ATTATACTGCAGGCCGAACCTGCTATTATTAAACCCCCGCTTCGGCAAACGCCTATGCAATGGCATCTGTCCACCTTCAAACCCCCTGCTTATCCTTCCACCGGTCCTTGACTTCTGCCCCTTATTGCCCCTGCCGGAGGTCTTGCCCAAACCGGACCCTTCACCCCGCCCGACCCTCTTCATTCTCGTATTGGCACCCTTAGGCGCCTTCAGTCCCTCTAACATATCACTCCCCTTCAATCACGACAAGATGTTGAACCTTCCTTATCATACCTCGTACCGCAGGTGTGTTCTTCAACTCAACAGTCCTGTTTAACTTCTTCAATCCCAGCCCGATGAGTGTCTGCTTCTGCTTCTTATTGAAACCTATCCCGCTCTTTCTGGCCGTAACCTTTATCGTAGACTGGCTCATCCTTATCAACTAGCTCCTTCGGTCATTTTGTTTCTCATTGCCGAAAATATCTCCACGTCCCTTAACTGCTTTAGTGCATTCAAGGTCGCCTTCACAACATTATGGGGATTATTGGTTCCGATAGTCTTCGTTAAGATGTTATGGATGCCGGCGTATTCCAAGACCGCCCTTACCACACCGCCGGCTATGATACCTGTACCGGCAGACGCGGGCTTCAACATCACCCTTCCAGCGCCGAACCGCCCAAGAACTTCATGCATTATTGTGCCGTCATGAACAGGCACCATAAGCAGGTTCTTCCTGGCCTGATCCACAGCCTTTCTGATCGCGCTAGGAACATCATTGGCCTTGCCCAGCCCCACACCAACATGCCCATCTCCATCACCCACCACAACTATCGAGTTAAAGCTGAAGCGCTTTCCACCTTTCACCACCTTCGCAACCCTGTTTAGGTATATAACCTTGTCTTTAAGCTCCAGACCGTTCGGATCTATTCTATCCAACAATAACCTCCATTTCAGTTGATAGTGCCATAACTAAAAGATGAGCCCAGCCTCTCTCGCACCGTCCGCAAGCGCCTTTACCCTGCCGTGGTATAAAAAACCGTTTTTATCGAATACCACCTCTTTTATCCCCTCTTTCAAGGCCATCTCCCCCAAAAGCACCCCGACCTTCTTCGAGATATCCTCCTTTCCGGGAGAGGCATCACCTTTTAAACCCTTGCTCAAGGTGGATACCCCGATCAGGGTCTTACCTGTTAACGGATCTACGATCTGAGAGTAGATATGCCTGTTACTCCTGTATACAACAAGCCTGGGCCTTTCTGGGGTGGACCTGAGTTTCTTCTTGACTCTGGCCCGCCTCTTTAATATACCAAGGCTCTTCTTTCTGAGTCTATCCATCGTCATTTACTCCCGGCCTTACCGGCCTTCCTCTTCACCACCTCACCACTGTACCTGATGCCCTTCCCCTTATACGGCTCCGGCTTCCTGTAAGACCTTATCTTTGCAGCGACCTCACCGACAAGTTGCTTATCCGCGCCTTCAACGGTAATTGAGGTTTGCTTATCAACGCTTACCTTTATTCCCTCCGGCACTTTATAGCTTACCGGATGGGAAAAACCAAGACTCATCTTAAGCACAGTACCATCGGCCTCGGCCTTGTAACCCACACCAACTATCTCCAGCTTCTTCTGAAATCCCTCACTGACCCCATGCACCATGTTGGCAAGGAGCGAGCGTGTCAGCCCATGAAGACTCCGCCCCTTTTTGTCATCGCAAACCTTATCGACCTCTATTTCCCGGTCCTTAAAAGCCACCTTCACTCCCTTGGCGATAGTCTGTGACAGGGTTGCCTTAGGCCCTTCAACCTTTAAGGTGTTTCCTTCAAGCACTACCTTCACATTGGCCGGTATGGTTATAGGTTTCTTGCCAATCCTCGACATCTATAAATCTCCTAAGTAATTTTCTCAGTATATAGTGCAAAGTACCTCGCCGCCGATCCCAAGTTCCGCAGCCTTTTTCCCCGTCATAACCCCCTGTGACGTCGACAGAACAGCAACTCCAATACCGTTGAGTACCTTTGGTATCTCGTCTTTCCCAACATACACCCTGCAACCTGGCTTACTCACCCTCTTGATGTTGGATATAACCCCTACCCTGTCACCGGTGTATTCAAGTTTGACAATGAGTATACCCTGCTTATTGTCCTTCTTGGACTCGAAGTCCTTGATAAAATGCTCCGCCTTCAATATCTGTAACACCTCCGCCTTCAGTTTCGATGCAGGCATTACAAGTTTTTGGTGTTTTGCTTTCATTGCATTACGGATTCTTGTCAACATATCCGCAATAGGATCTGTCATTGCCATCTCTATAAGCTCCTTAACATTGTTAGGAATTCATCTACCAACTGGATTTGATGACACCCGGAATCTCACCCTTTAAAGCCATAGTTCTCAAACACAGCCTGCAGAGATTGAATTTTCTATAATATCCCCTGCTCCTCCCGCAGACAGGGCACCTGTTATACTCCCGTACTTTGAACTTTTTCTTCTTTTGCGCCTTTTCTATGAGAGACTTTTTTGCCACACAACCTCCAACATTTACACTTAAGGTTAGCCAGTGAATTAAGCTTTTCTAAATGGTACTCCCATCTTGGCAAGGAGTATCCTTGCTTCTTTGTCCGTTCTCGCAGTCGTCACAATGGTTATATTCATTCCACGTATCTTATCGATCTTATCATAATCTATCTCGGGAAATATGATCTGCTCCCTTATTCCAAGGGTGTAGTTCCCTCTGCCGTCAAAGGCCCTAGGTGAAATGCCCCTGAAGTCCCTGATCCTCGGCAGGCTGAAGTTGACAAGCCTGTCAAAGAACTCGTACATCCTCTCACCCCGTAAAGTCACCTTGCACCCGATGGGCATACCCGCTCTGAGCTTGAACGATGCTATTGACTTCTTGGACCTCCTTAGCACCGGCCTCTGCCCCGCCACACTGGCAAGGTCTTCCACGGCCCTGTCCAAGGATTTCACGTCATGGACAGCCTCTCCCACCCCCATATTAATAACTATCTTCTCCAACTTGGGCACCTGCATGACATTACCATAATTGAGCTCCTTAATCATGGCAGGGACTACATCCTTCTTATAGAGATCCTTCAATCTTGACATTACTTATCCATGACCTCCCCGCACTTCTTACAAAATCTCACCTTTTTACCATCTTCCAGGGACTTCCTGCCTATCCTCACGGGCCCTTTACATTTACCGCAGATAAGCATCACATTGGAGATCGAGATGGGCACCTCTATATCTATAATGCCACCCTGCCTGTGCTGCGATGAAGGTCGCATGTGTTTTTTGATAATATTGAGTCCCTCAACCAAAACCTTGCCGGTCTTAGGAATGACCCTGGCAACCTTTCCTGTCTTTCCCTTTTCCTTACCCGTTGTTATTACAACCTGGTCGTCCTTACGTATCTTGAACCTGCCGTCCTGCCGCCGTACCCGCAACCCCTTCTTCATTGGAGCGAAGACCATCTTATATTAAACCTCCTAAAGTACTTCCGGTGCCAGAGAGATTATTTTAACGAACCTTTTTGCTCTCAATTCCCTCGCCACAGAACCAAACACCCTGGTCCCTATGGGCTCGTTATCCTTATTGATTAGAACTGCGGAGTTCTCGTCGAACTTGATGTATGTGCCGTCCTTCCTCTTCACTTCCTTCTTCGTCCTGACAACTACAGCCCTGACGACATCACCCTTCTTCACCTTGGAGTTCGGCTGCGCATCCTTCACACTGGCGACAATAACATCACCTATGGTCGCAAACCTCTTATTGGATGCGCCTATAACCTTAATACACGCAACCTTCTTTGCCCCGGTGTTATCCGCAACTGTCAAGACACTTCGCATCTGTATCATCAGGCCTTCTCCAATACCTTACTTACACGCCACCTCTTCGTCCTGCTTATCGGACACGACTCTATCATAAGCACTTTATCACCTACTGTGCACTCCTTCCTTTCATCGTGGGCCAAATACTTAACATGCCGTCGCATATACTTACCGTATCTGGGGTGTTTGACGATATGTTCCACTCTAACCACAACGGTCTTATTCATACCACCCCTTATAACACTCCCAATAAGATTCTTCTTTTTGCCTCGCGACTCGGCCATCGAATCAAGCCCCCTTCTCAAGTTCTCTCTCTTTAGTAACGGTTATCACCCTAGCCACCTCTCTCCTCAATAGCTTGAGTCTCATAGGATTTTCCAAGTGTCCTATAGCGTACTGCATTTCAATGTTGAACAACTCCTTGCGGAGTTCCCTTTCCCTGGACTTCAGCTCATCCACGCTCATATCCCTTATTCCGGAACTCTTCATGTCTCTTCCCTTCCGATAAATCTAGTCGGTATGGACAGTTTATGGGAGGCAAGCCTGAAGGCCTCTTTCGCAACATCGGGCTCGACACCCTCCATCTCGAACAGCACCCTTCCGGGCTTAACAACCGCCACCCACTCCTCAGGTGCGCCCTTTCCACTGCCCATCCTGGTCTCCGCAGGCTTCTTGGTTACGGGCTTGTCCGGAAACACCCTTATCCATATCTTTCCACCTCTCTTGATATGCCTGGTCATCGCAATACGGCCGGCCTCTATCTCCCTCGCAGTTAGCCAGCCACACTCCATGGCCTGCAGGCCATAATCACCAAAACTCAGTTCTACCCCCCGCTTCGCCACTCCTCTTCTCTTTCCTCTGTGCTGTTTTCTGAACTTTATCTTTTTCGGCATCAACATAGTTATTTTACTCCTGCAGCCGGACCTCTTGTTCCCCCATTCTCACCGGCGAGCAAGTCCCCCCTGTATATCCAAACCTTCACTCCGATAATCCCGTATGTGGTCTTTGACTCTGCAAATCCATAGTCTATATCCGCCCGCAAGGTATGGAGCGGGACCCTGCCTTCCCTGTACCACTCCTTTCTTGCTATCTCCGCACCACCAAGCCTGCCGGAAACCATGATCTTGATCCCTTTGGCTCCCATGCGCCGCGCAGTGACTACAGCCTTCTTCATGGCCCTTCTGAAGGCAACTCTTCTCTCTATCTGCATCGCCACATTCTCACCGACCAACTGCGCAGTAAGATCAGGCTTTCTGACTTCAACGATATCTGCCTCGACGCTCTTGCCTGTAAGGTTTGTCAGCTGGACCTTCAGCATGTCGATCTCCGCACCCTTCTTGCCGATGACTATTCCAGGTCTCGCCGTATGAATGATCACCCTGACATCATTGGCCGTCCTCTCGATATCGATACCGGCGACACCGGCGTGGTAAAGCCTCTCCTTTATGAACTTTCTGATCTTCAGATCTTCATGAAGGTACGTTGAGTACTCCTTCCCGCCATACCACCTCGAGCTCCAATCTTTATAGATACCCAGCCTGAAACCTATTGGATGAACCTTTTGACCCAAAAAATACCTCCTTTATCTCTCGTCCAAGACGATGGTAATGTGGCTTGACCGTTTTTTAATTATATTAGCCCTACCCATGGCCCTTGCATGCATGCGTTTCAGTGCCGGTCCCTGATCGACAAACACCTCCTTTACGTAAAGACTGTCGACATCCATCTTCTTTGTATTCTCGGCATTGGCCAGCGCGCTCCTCAACACCTTGGAGACTATCCTGGCCGCTGCCTTCTTCGTGAACTGCAGAACAGACAATGCCTCGTCGACGCCCTTCCCTCTGATAAGGTCAACAACAAGCCTGGCCTTTTGGGGACTTACCATAACATGCTTCGCAATCGCTCTTGCTTCCATTCAACGCCTCACTTTAGTGTTACTCTCTACTTGACCCGCGACTTTTTGGCCTCACTACCATGACCGTAGAAGGTCCGCGTGGGCGAAAATTCCCCGAGTTTATGGCCCACCATATTTTCAGTGACAAACACCGGAATAAACTTCTTGCCGTTATGAACCGCTATGGTATGGCCGATCATCTCAGGTATGATCGTAGAGCGTCTGGACCATGTCTTTATAACCTTTTTGCTGTTGACCTCATTCATGGCCTCTATCTTTTTCAATAAATGACTGTCTATAAAAGGTCCCTTCTTAATCGAGCGCGGCACTATTTCCTCCTACCTATTATATACCTGTCTGACTGTTTGCGTCGCCTTGTCTTATAACCCTTAGTAGGCTTGCCCCACGGTGTCATAGGATGGTTACCACC